>NZ_JABUMQ010000082.1:0-35507 GCF_013336645.1 Myxococcus sp. CA039A
GCCCCCTCCCCTACCCCCGCCGCGAAGGCCGCTCCCGCGAAGGCCAAGGGCTCCGCGCTCACTCCGGTGACGAGCGTGGAGGGCATCACCGAGTACCGCCTCGCCAATGGCATGCGCGTGCTCCTCTTCCCCGACCCGACCAAGCCCAACGTCACCGTGAACGTGACGTACTTCGTGGGCAGCAAGCACGAGGGCTATGGCGAGACGGGCATGGCCCACCTGCTCGAGCACCTGATGTTCAAGGGCACGCCCACCACCAAGAACGTGCCCCAGGCGCTCACCGAGCGGGGCGCTCGCCCCAACGGCACGACGTGGCTGGACCGCACCAACTACTTCGAGACGCTGCCCGCCTCGGACGAGAACCTGCGCTGGGCGCTGTCCTTCGAAGCCGACCGCATGGTCAACAGCTTCATCGCCAAGAAGGACCTCGACAGCGAGATGACCGTCGTCCGCAACGAGTTCGAGTCCGGCGAGAACGACCCGGGCAGCATCCTCCAGGAGCGCGTCCTCAGCGCCGCGTACATCTGGCACAGCTACGGCAAGTCGACCATCGGCGCACGCTCCGATTTGGAGAACGTGCCCATCGACCGGCTCCAGGCCTTCTACCGGAAGTACTACCGCCCGGATAACGCGCTGCTGGTGGTGGCCGGCCGCTTCGACGAGGCGAAGACGCTGGGCTTCATCCAGTCCTCCTTCGGCAAGCTGAAGAAGCCCGCCGCGCCCCTGCCCGTCACGTACACTGCCGAGCCCACCCAGGACGGTGAGCGCGAGGTGACGCTGCGCCGCGTGGGCGACAACACCCTGCTCGCCAGCGTGTATCACGTGCCCGAGGGCGCCCACCCCGACTTCGCGGCCATCGACGTGCTGACGCTCGCGCTGGGCGACCACCCGTCGGGTCGTCTCTACAAGGCCCTGGTGGAGACGAAGAAGGCGTCGAACGTGTCCGCGTACAACTACCAGTTCCGCGACCCGGGCATCATCGGGTTCAGCGCGGACATGCGCGAGGACCAGCCCCTGGCCGCCGCGCGCGAGGCGCTGCTGAAGACGGTGGAGGACTCGGCGCGCACGCCCTTCACCGAGGAGGAGGTCTCCCGCGCGAAGACGACGCTCCTGAAGATGATGGAGCTGACGCTGAACAACTCCGAGCGCGCCGCCATCGGCCTGTCCGAGTGGGCCGCCACCGGCGACTGGCGCTTGATGTTCCTGCACCGCGACCGCATCGAGGCGGTGAAGCCCGTGGACGTCACGCGCGTGGCGGCCACCTACCTCAAGGCCTCCAACCGCACGCTGGGCGCGTTCATCCCCACGGCGAAGCCGGAGCGCTCGGAGCTGCCGCCGCCGGTGGAGATGGCGAAGATGATGGACGGCTACAAGGGCCGCGCCGCGGTGGCGCAGGGCGAGGCGTTCGACCCCTCCCCCGCCAACATCGAGGCGCGCGTGCAGCGCGGCGAGCTGCCGGGCGGCATGAAGTACGCGGTGCTGTCCAAGAAGACGCGCGGTGAGATGGTGAACGCGTCCCTGTCCTTCCACTGGGGCACGGAGGCGGCGCTGCGCGGGAAGGCCGACGCGGCGTCGTACGCGGGCCGCATGCTGATGCGCGGCACCAAGAAGCACACGCGGCAGCAAATCCAGGACGAGTTCGACAAGCTGAAGGCGCGCGTTGGCGTGGACGGGGGCCTTGCCGGAGCGTCGGTGTCCATCGAGTGCCCGCGCGCGAGCCTGCCCAAGGTGCTGGCGCTGGTGGCCGAGATTCTTCGCGAGCCCTCCTTCGACGAGAAGGAGTTCACCCTGCTCAAGCAGTCGCGGCTGGCGGACCTGGAGTCGCAGCGCAGCGAGCCGGAGACGCAGGGCAGCATCGCCTTCTGGCGGACGCTGTCGAGCCACTACACGAAGGGCCACCCCTACTACGTGCCCACGCTCGACGAGCGCATCGCCGGCGCGAAGGACACCACGCTGGAGCAGGCCCGCGCCTTCCACAAGGCGTTCTACGGCGGCGCCAACGCGGAGCTGGCCGTGGTGGGTGACTTCGACCCGAAGGAACTCGTGGCCGAGACTGGCAAGCTGTTCGGCGACTGGAAGAGCCCGGCGCCCTACGCGCGCGTACCGGAGGTCTTCAACGACGTGGGCCCCAAGGCCGTGGCCCTGGAGACGCCGGACAAGGCGAACGCGTACTTCTACGCGGGGCAGACGCTCAAGCTGCGCGAGGACGACAAGGACTGGCCGGCGCTGATGCTCGGCAACTTCGTGCTCGGCGGCGGCTTCCTCAACTCGCGGCTGGCCACGCGCATCCGCCAGAAGGATGGCCTGTCCTACGGCGTCGCGAGCAACATCGACCCGGGCGATTTGGACGCGGTGGGCACGTTCATCACCTACGCCATCTACGCGCCGGAGAACGCGAGCCGGCTCGAAACGGCGATGCGCGAGGAAGTGACGAACGTCTTGCAGAAGGACTACTCGGCGGAGGAGCTGGAGAAGGCTCGCGCGGGTCTGCTGGAGTACCGGCAGGCGGCTCGGGCGCAGGACGGCAACCTGGCGCGCAAGCTCGCCGGCTACCTGTACCTGGGCCGCACCCTCACCTTCGACGCGGGCGTGGAACAGCAGCTCTCCAAGCTCAAGCCGACGGACGTGCGCCAGGCTATGTCGCGACACCTGGACTGGACGAAGGTCACCCAGGTGAAGGCGGGTGACTTCGCCACCGCGGAGAAGAAGGCGAAGGCCCCCGTACCGGCTCAGGCCGCGCCGTAACGCGGTGACTGCTCACCCTTCACGGGGTTGAGCGCTCAGCCCCGAGGTGCCCGCGTGGCGCCTCGGGGCTTTTTCATGCCCGCGCGCGGGGGCGTGCGCGACGTGGGAGCGGACCTCTCCAACGCCTTACTTCGAGGCGCGTTTCTTCTCTTCCTGGATGACGTCGTTGCACAGGCCGACGCATTCGTCGCAGATGAAGACGTTCGGGCCCGCGATGAGATGTCTCACCTCGTACTGGTACTTCTCGCAGAACGAGCATTGGAGGTTGGCGCCAACCCGGTAGTCCCGAGAGGTGTCGGTGATTCTGCCGAGCCACAGGGAACTCCAGTGTGCCAGTGCGCTCTCCAAGTCTTCGGGCAAGACCTGGTCGCCCCGCCATTCGCGGACCGTGGTCATTTCCACGCAGGCCGAGCTCCTGTCCGCCGCCACATTCAGGGCCCAGGTGTCGGGCTTGCGTTGACCGTTTTCGTAGAGGCCCAGATGCACCACCAGGCCGTCTGGACCGAGTTCCGCGTAGAGCCCCTCCTTCCGGTCGAATGAGACGCCTTCCGGCAACCACGCGCGGTCGAGCCTTTCCTTCTTGTCCATGAGGTGGCACCTCTTCCCGCGAGGCGGATGGAGGAGAAGACCCACGTCGGTGCGGGGACCCGATGGTCCACACGAGAAGATAGCCTTTTCATGAGAGGCTTTCTCTCGGGAGGCACCCGCGGACGACAGGCTCGAAGTCACATTTCACACATCACGTTTCGCCAACACGTGACGCCCCGGTCATCGTGGGCTCCGTGCTCGCGGCTCGCGAGCGCGCCCGGTGGCCCAGGAAGCCAGACAGCCACGCCAGCACGGCCGCCGCCAACACCACGCCGCCCATCGGCTTCGCGGTGTTGTCATTGAGCACGCTCACCGCCCAGGACGCGGAGGCCGCGGCGGTGAACTGGAGCGCGCCCAGCACCGCGGATGCGAGCCCCGCATGCGCGGCGTGTCGCTCCAGCGCGATGGCCGCGGAGTTGGGTCCCACCAATCCCAGCGTCGGCACGAACAGGAACAGCGCGGCGGCAATCACCCAGAAGCCCCCTACCCCACTCCACGTGACTGCCATCACCCCCGCCGCCGTCACCACATACAGCGTCAATGCCAGACGCAGCAGCCGGTGCAACGGGATGTGGCGCAGCAGCTTGCGATTGAGCTGCGCCAGCGCCACCAGCCCCACCGCGTTCGCACCGAAGAACCAGCCGAAGTCCTGCTCCTTCACGCCGTGCAGCGTGATGAACACGAACGGCGCGCCCGCGATGTACGCGAACATCCCCGCGTACGCGAAGCCACCCGCGAGCGCCGGGCCGACGAAGTCCGCGTCCCGCAGCAGCTCCCCCAAGCGCGCGCGCATGCTCTTCGTCTTCGAGTGCTCGGGCGCGGTCTCCGGCAACACCCTCCATGTGGCGACCAGCGCCACCGCGCCGATGCCCGCGAGCAACACGAAGATGACCCGCCAGCTCATGTGCTGGAGCACGAAGCCGCCCAGCAACGGCGCGAGCACGGGCGCCACGCCCACCACGAGCATCAAGCGCGACATCGTCCGCGCCGCGTCCGCGCCGGACCACAGGTCCCGCACCACCGCGCGCGGCGCCACCAACGCCACTGCTCCGCCCAGCGCCTGGAAGAATCGCATCGCCACCAGCGCCGTCGCAGTGGGCGCGAGCGCACAGCCGAGCGAGCCCAGCACATACACCGCCAGCCCCGCGTACAACGGCCGCGTCCGTCCGAACCGGTCAATGAGTGGCCCGGTGAAGAGCTGTCCCAACGCCAGCCCCGCGAAGCACGACGCGAGCGTGAGCTGGATGACGGACTGGGTCGACTGCAAGTCCGTCGCGATGCGTGGCAGCGCGGGCAGGTACATGTCGATGGACAGCGGCGCGAACGCGGTGAGCGCTCCCAGCAGCAGCTCCAGCGACAAGGTGCCCGACGGGGGCGACTTCTTCGTGAGGGTGTTCATGCCATCCCAGGCGTGAGGCGCGCACCGCCGCGCGCGCGAGTTCGTTCAGGGCTCTGGATGCCGAGCAGGCGACCTCTCGGCGGGCCGCTCGCGAGCAACGCGGTGGCGACTCCCTGGGAGGTTCTCCGGAGCTTCATCATCGTCGACGCTGGATTAGCGGCGCGGACCCTGGCTGACCAGCGACACGAGGTTCCACGCAGTGTTCCACGCACGGAACAATCCCCACGCCTGTCCCCGGCGGGCGTCACAAGTCCTGCCTCCGCGCGTCTTCAGGATGAAGCAGCCGCATGCGGGGGAGGGGAGTGGCCGGGTCCCACCTCCACGCCAACTCACCCTCGGAGGGGCCGGCCGGGCGAAGGCCGGCATGTCAGACCCTCCGGTTATTCCTTTCCCCGTCGCGCACACGGGGGTGCAGGACCCTTCGGAGTCTCGAGCTCGAGTTTACCGTCGCGCCCTCACCGCCACGGTCCCAGGTCCGCCCTCCGTGTGTGCGACACCATGAAGACGAAGCACGCGAGGAGGCAGGGGCCATCTCTCGCGCGCAGGGGGATGGGGCGCCGCGCTCGGGAAGCGCGGGCCCCATAAGGTACCGGCGACGCCTTCGGGCTCGCCCGACATTCTTGAATCGCCATCCACGCCGGAGGGCAAGCCCGTCGCACGGGACTTGTCCTTCCGGAGGATGGCCGGTGCGCGCGAGGCAGGCAGCTCCTCAACCCCTCCCACTGCCCGCCTCGCGCGCTCCCGTAAACCTTCCCTTTGCTTGCCAAGGGGGCGCACCGGAGACATAGGGGACCTCACAGGTCGCGGCGCGCGGAGCGAGGGTGCTCGGTGCCATGACGGAGCGGGCGCCACGTCAGGTCCCGAAACCCTCCGGCGACCCTCGTGAGCAATGGGACTCCGGTACGACGTCATCGTGGTGGGCCTGGGCCATGCGGGCTGTGAGGCGGCGCTGGCCTGCGCGCGCCTGGGCCTGGCCACGCTGGGAATCACGCTCAAGCGCGAGCGCTCCGCGGTGATGAGCTGCAACCCCGCCGTGGGTGGCACCGCCAAGGGACACCTGGTGCGGGAGCTGGACGCGCTCGGGGGACAGATGGGGCGCGTGGCGGACCTCGCCGGCACGCACTTCAAGACGCTCAACGCCTCCAAGGGCCCCGCCGTCCAGGCGACTCGCGTGTTGTGCGACCGCGAGCAGTACTCCGCCCTGATGCAGTCGGTCCTCTTCAACGAGCCGAACCTCACCGTGCGCGAGGGCGAGGTCTCCACGCTGGTGGTCGAGGAGGGGAGGGTGACGGGCGTGCTGCTCGGCGACGGCACGCAGGTGTCCGCGTCGGCGGTGCTGCTCACGACGGGCACCTTCCTCCAGGCGCTGATGCACGTGGGCGAGAAGAAGGAAGTCGGCGGACGGCTGGGCGACGACGCGGCGCGAGGCCTGTCCGATTCGCTTCGCGCGCTCGGCTTCACGCTGGGCCGCTTCAAGACGGGTACTCCGGCGCGGCTCGCGCGCGCGAGCATCGACTGGGACGCGGTGCAGCCGCAGCACGGCGACTTCCCGCCGCGTCCGCTCTCCTGGCGCACGCGCGCGGAGTCGGCTTCGGGAGTGCCGTTTCCGCGTCAGCCCTCGGTGACGTGCGGCATCACGGCCACCACGCTCCAGACGCACCGCGTGCTGCGCGACAACCTGCACCGCTCGCCGCTGTACCAGGGGGAGATTGTCGGCCGGGGGCCGCGCTACTGCCCGTCGCTGGAGGACAAGGTCGTGCGCTTCGCGGAGCGCGAGCGGCACCAGGTGTTCCTGGAGCCCGAGGGCCCGGACTCGCCGCTGGTGTACCCGGCGGGCCTGTCCACCAGCCTGCCCGCGGACGTGCAGCTCGACTTCCTGCGCACCATCCCCGGACTGGAGCGGGTGGAGGTCATCCGCTACGGCTACGCGGTGGAGTACGACTACGCGCCGCCCACGCAGCTCAAGCCCACGCTGGAGACGAAGGCCGTCGCGGGCCTGTTCTTCGCGGGCCAGCTCAACGGCACCTCGGGCTACGAGGAGGCCGCCTTCCAGGGCCTGTGGGCCGGGCTCAACGCGGGCCTCATGGTGAAGGGCGAGCCGCCGCTGCTGCTCGGCCGCGACGAAGCCCATGGCGCGGTGCTGGTGGATGACCTGGTGACCAAGGGCGTGGACGAGCCGTTCCGCATGTTCACCAGCCGCTCCGAGCACCGGCTCCGGCTGCGCGAGGGCAACGCGGACCTGCGGCTGGCGCGTCACGGGCACCGGGTGGGGCTGTTGCCGCGCGAGGCGTTGGAGCGGGCGGAGGCGCGGCAGCGCGCGGTGACGGACGAAGTGACGCGGCTCAAGCGCACGGGCCTGGCGGCGCGGCTGAAGCGGCCCGAAGTCACGTACGGGCAGTTGGGGGAGGGGAGGGTGGACTGGCCCGTGGTGGCGGAGGACGTGGCCGAGGAGGTGGAGGTGGAGGTGAAGTACGAGGGCTACATCGCCCAGGCGGCGCGAGCGGCGGCGCGCGAGTCGGAGGCGACGGACCGGTGGCGGATTCCGGAAGGCTTTCGCTTCACGGAGGTGCGGGGGCTGAGCAAGGAGGCGGCGGAGAAGCTCGGCGCGCACCGGCCTTCGACGGTGGGACAGGCGCGGAGGATTCCAGGCCTGACGCCCACGGCGGTGTCGCTGCTCCTGGTCGCGCTCAAGCGCGTCTCGGGCCCCTCGGGCGGCGGCGAAACACCCCTGGAGTGATCAGAACAGGGGGTGTGGACAACGTGTGGACAACTTTGGGGATAGAAATCCCCTGAATGATTCCGGAGGGTTATGCCCCTCCGCGCTGTGGAGGTGCTGTGGATAACACGAGGTTCGTAGATCTGCTGGCATCCGGCTGCCAGGCGCTGGGCGTGTCGGTGGGGGAGGACGTGGGCCCCCGGTTGCAGCGGCTGATGGCGGAGCTGCTGAAGTGGAACGCGAAGGTGAATCTCACGGCGATTACGGCGCCGGAGGAGGTGCTGGAGAAGCACTTCCTGGACTCGCTCGCGGTGCTGCCGGAGGTGACGGGCGCGGCGTCGTTGTTGGATTTGGGCGCGGGTGCGGGCTTCCCGGGACTGCCGTTGAAGATTGCGTTGCCAGCGCTCGGCGTGACGCTGGTGGACACGGTGGGCAAGAAGGTCGCGTTCATCAAGGCCGCGTCGGCGAGCC
This sequence comes from Myxococcus sp. CA039A, assembly GCF_013336645.1. Classification (NCBI taxonomy): domain Bacteria; kingdom Pseudomonadati; phylum Myxococcota; class Myxococcia; order Myxococcales; family Myxococcaceae; genus Myxococcus; species Myxococcus sp. CA039A. The sequence goes on from NZ_JABUMQ010000082.1 coordinate 7,920, forward strand.
TCGGGTTGCAGGGCGTGCGCGGGTTGCACGCGCGCGCCGAGGGACAGCCGGAGACGGAAGGGATTCCGCGCGCGGAGTTGTTGATTGCGCGCGCGTTCATGGACCTGCCGGACTGGCTGGCGTTGGCGCCGGCGTATGTGGAGCCGGGCGGGCGCGTGGTGGCGATGCTCGGCAAGTCGCAGACGGACGCGGAGCTGGCGTCGCGCGCCGCGGAGCGACACCTGCGAGTGGTCTCCGCGAGGGCGTACCGGCTGCCGTTCTCCGGCGCAGAGCGTCAGGTCGCGGTGTTCGCGAAGGAGTAGGGCAGGGGAGGGCGGGCCCGCGCGTGCACGGTGGAGGTGCGCGCGTGGCGCCATGCGGACAACTGCTATCCAGTGTCAGTTGTGGACGTGGCGTGGGAGTGAGGGGGCAGGCATGCGAGGAGGGGCCGCGTTAGCTTCAAAGCGGAGGTGCCTCGCATGCAGCCGATTCCGACGGACCGACCGGTGGTCTGGGGTGACGACGAGCCCCATGAGTCTGAAGTCGCGGTGGCCCGAGCGTCCCGCGCCGACTTCGAGCAACGCTGGGGACCTCCGCACTTCCGAGACGTGGAAGGTGATGGACTCGGACCCACTGACTACTGGGGTTGGCGCGCGGACTGCGGCTTCCAGTTCTTCGTCTTCTATCTGCAGGTCACGGACGATTTCCATGTCATGACCTCGGAAGAAGAGCTGAGCCATGCGCTCGCGCATCTCGACTGGTGGCGCGATGAAGTGGTGTGGCGGGCCAACCCTGGAGCGCCGCCGCTGACGGATGGCTGGGCGGTGTACCGGCAGGACGACACGGGTCATCGACATGATGTCTGCGTGATGACGAGCCGAGGACATGCGGAGTGCCTGGCGCGTCGCATGGAGGCTCGGGCGCACAAACAGTGGTACTCCGTGGAGCAGCGTGGAACACCGCCCGTGAGGCAGTCCCGTCCGCGTCAGGGTTGGGCCGTGATTCGGCAGGATGAGCACGGCAATCGGGCGGAGGTGGCCGTGTTTCGGACCGAGCGGCGCGCGCGGGAGCTGGCCGCCGCGTACGACTCCGAGCCTCGGCACAAACAGGCGTACTTCGTGGAGCCCGTGTCTCCTCCGAATCCGTGAGGTGTCGGCCCACGGCGCTGACGCGTTGGCCTTCTGCCATTGCCTTGCCGTGTGCGGACACGCGCGCCGGAGATGGCGCGATGCTTCCGCGACTTCATCGTGCACCGCGCACTGCTCGTCATTGAGTGCGCACGCGTCACGACCGTGAGACGCGCGAACCTTCACCGGGTTCGTTCGTGGTGAGGACGGACCTGGGATGGAGATGTGCAAGCTGCGAGTCGCTCGACCGACGCGGAGCCTGGCGACAGTGGTGCGGTTCTATCGAGAAGGGCTTGGCTTCGAGCTCGTGGGAGGCTTCGAGGACCATGCGGGCTTCGACGGGGTGATGCTCGGCCAGGTGGGGACGCCGTACCACTTGGAGTTCACGGTGGAACGCGGACACGAGGCGCCTCGCGCTCCTTCGCCGGACCATCTGCTGGTTCTCTATGTGTCGCGGCGCGAGGAGTGGGACGCGCGGGTGCGGCGCATGGTGCAAGCGGGCTTCCACCCGGTGCGCTCGCACAACCCTTACTGGGACGTGTACGGGAAGACCTTCGAGGACCCCGATGGATATCGCGTCGTGCTCTACCAGGGAGAGTGGACGCGCTGAGCTTGTGTCGAGGCGCGATGTCTCTCGAACCCTGGGTTTGCGTTGGGCGTTACCCCAGGTCGCGCAGGAGCGCGTCGCGGTCCGTGATGAGCTTCTTCGAATTGAGGTGTTTGCGAATCACGCGCTCCGCCTCCGCGCGGACCGTTGAGTCACTGAGTCGAGCGAGCCACTGCGTGCGCAGTGCTTCGAGTTGTTGTCGCTGGGGCAGGGGTGTCGATGCGAACCATTGCTCCAGTTCGAGGATGATGTCGGGACGGGGTGGTCGAACCGGAGGCTCCGCGACGAAGTCCGAGGGCTTCGGCGTGTATCGAAGCGAGGCCAGTTCGTCGGAGAGCGGACCCCATGATTCGGCGAGTCCGCGCAGCCCGTGTCGGACCACGTCGAGCGGTACTTCCTGTCGCGGGTCGGAGAGAAGGCCCCAGTCGACGAGTCGTTGCCGCAAGGCCTCGCGTCCGTGGACCTCGTCATGGACTTCTTCGCCCAGGTGGGCGGTGCCCCAGACGTTGAATTGATGGTTGTGGGAGAAGATGGCGCTCTCGACATGGGCATCGCCGAAGACGCAGGTGCCCAGGGGTTCGTCTTCGCCGAACAGGCGGCGGACTCGAAGGTCCCCGAGGATGACGAGGTACTCGGAGGTGTAGACGGTGTGCGCGATGAGGTTGCCGCGCACGAAGACGAGTCCGCCTGGGTTTTCGAGCCAGCCATCGACGACCAGGTCGCCGTCGATGAACGTCGAGCCTCGGGTGTTCTCCAGCCTGAGTGATGAGACGCGCCCGCCTGTGAACAGCCCGGCGCCGCTGAAGAAGCCGTCGGAGAGGACGAGGGCGTCCACGTCCATGCCGTTGCCGGCGCTTCGTTGCTTGAAGGCCGCGTAGGGACGGAGCACCTCGGCGGCTTCCTCGGGAGACAACCAGCGTTGAAGCGGGAGCACGGAGTGAGCCTTGGAAGTGGAGGTGTTGGCGTGTCGCCGCGGACGATGCCCGCGATGGGTCGTGTGTCTCGCGGAGTATCGCAAGGGTTCGAGCGCTGCGGTTGCCAGCTCAGGATGTGACCAGGCACTCGCGCGGATACTGGCTCGGGGCAGGGGAGGGGAGTGCGAGCGGACGGTTCCTTCAGTCGAGGAACACGCCTGCCTGGTCTGGCGTGAAGCTGAGTGCGAGAGCACACGCTCGATGGGACGGTCACTCGACCAGCGAGAGGTCCAGGGGTGGACTTGTCTGCTCGCGAGGCGAGAGGTGAGCGAGCTTTGGACCACGGCGCGAACTCTGTTGCACGCGGCTGTGCTGCCACTCATCGCGCGGGAGTCTTTCGGCGCGTGTGGCATCGGGGCGACTGCTCTCGAAGCGGACGCGTGACGCCAGGACTGTTCGCGAGTGACTCCGTTCGAGCCCATGGCGTACTCAGGCGAGGTGCCGCGGATGGAGTCGCGTCACGAGGTTGGAGGAGGAGCATTCCTGCGTGCTCAGCCCTGCACGGTTGTCATGACTTGATGCGAGCGTCCAAGCAGGTGCCCGCAGGCCCTGTTGCGCGGGTTCTGAGCCCGCGGCTACTGCTCGTTCCACGTGGAACAGGGTGAGTCGGGTCCAAGTCAGCGCGGGCTCCGACCGTGAGGACGGAGGCGTCATCGTGAAGCGATGGCTTCGAACGGACCTCGCGTGAGTTTGCCGCTCGTGGCTGAAGTTCCTGCAGCCCGTGGTGATGCAGGCCAGCCCTTCGAACCACACGTCGGTGAGCTCCATCGTTCGTGACGCGTGGACATGAGGGCCGTTCGACGTGTGTATCCCTGGAGGTTCGTGCCCACGGTTCGGACGCCATGCGCACCGGCGCAGGTGATGGGCCGTACGCAGACTCTTTTCGGTGGGGCCTCCGGATTCTTCGCGAACCCCAGACCCACTTGAGCCGAATCGGTGAGGGCAGGTTGGTGGTGGTCTGGTTGTGAAGCGCGAACCTCTGCACGGCGAGGTGTCGCGTGTGATGGCGGCGGGGTGCTTGCGTCGCGGCAGTGGGACCGACCCTTCGCGGCGACTGCTGGCTCTGACAGGACGGGCGCGACAAGGGAACTCGCACGGCAGTGAGGATGCGAGCGAGCCAGGTGGGGGCGCATCGGGTGTCCGTACGGGTGAGGGTTCTTCGAGGTGCTCGTTCGTGGACCTTCGAGACGGGGCGCGGATGGGAGAGGGGAGGGGATGCCGTCCGTCACTTCTGCCCTGCACCACATGGCGCGAACTCTGGAGTCAGCGAGTGCTCTCGGCTGTCGGACCGTTCTCCGGAGTTGCTGCCCCGTGAGGGATGCCGAGCACAGGGTCCTGCTGGTGGCGTGAAGTGAAGACCCACGCGACTGGCCCGTGCTGAGCCTGCTTCAACGAGAAGGGGAGCGCGGTGAGGTTCCATGTGGAACCCGAAGCGAGGAGTCGACTCGCGCCGCTTTCGCTGCAACGGCGTGCAGCGGACGGCGTGATTCGAGTGAAGGGAAGAGGCTGCCTGGTGGGTGGGGGAGGGGGCGCCAGTTGTTGGCGGAGTGCGGAGCCGCCTGCACCGTCACCCCGAGAAGCCGTGTCTCGGTGGTGCCCGACCATGAGGACGCGTGAGAGGTCTCGTTCAGCCGCGCACCCCGGGAACGGAGACGAGTCCATGCGGTGAGGGAGACCCTGGCTTTCTTGAGAGGTCGCGCACCCGTGGTGCCCCGTTCATCGGTGCGCGACGTCATGCGGTCCCGCTCGGGTTGCTTCTCGCTGGCGAGGTCGCTCACCCATCGAGGCTTCGTGGTGCGGGTCCCCGTGGTTCACGGCTTGGGTGCCGCGGTCGTCCTCTTTCTGGTGAGGACGCCGAGAAGTCCCTTCAGGGTTTCGGTGGCTATCGACTCGCGTGAAGTCCGAACCATCACGCCTTGCCGCGCGTCAGGTTCCACGTGGAACGGCGAAGAGGGATGGGCGCCGCGTGCTGGCTGCACCTGGTTGAAGGGGCCGCTTCTGGAGGTCGTGCATGCCGACGCGGTGAAGCCGCTGCCAGCGTTGCCGCGCACCGTGTTCCATCGTGGAAGGTGGCGGGAGCCAGGGCGAGTTCTCTTGGTGGGGCTTCACCTGGTTGATGGCGGTGCTTCTCGATGGTGCGCCGAATCACGTGAGGCGGGCCTCAGTCAGCCAGCGGTTGCCATGCGCCGTGCTCCACCCGGGAAGGTGGCGGGGGGCAGGGCGAGTTCTCTTGGTGGCTTCACCCGGTTGAAGTCGTGGCTTCTCGATGCCGCGCGCCGAATCACGTGAGGCAGGGCTCGGCCAGCCAGCGGTTTCCACGCGCCGCGCCCCATGTGGAGCGGTGACGGGGTCGAGGGTGAGTCCTCTGGGTTTCTTCACCCGGTTGAAGCAGCCGCTTCGCGAAGGCGTGCGCACCGGCTTGTGTGAGGCCTCGGTCAGCCAGCGTTGCCACGCGCCGCGTTCCACGTGGAACGGTGGCGGGGCCTTGGGTGAGGTTCTCGTTGAGTCCGCGCCCGGTTGGAGCAGGTGCTTCGCGATGCCGGGCACGGCGACGCGCGTGGTGCCTCCACCAACCGGCGATGCCGCGTTCCACGTGGAACGGTGGAGGGGCCTTGGGTGAGTTCGTCCTCAGCAGCTCAAGGAGTCGCTTCGCGATGCCGTGCCGGCGGATTCGCCTGAAGTCTTCGCCAACCAGCGAGCCGTGCTTCACGTGGAACGATGAAGGGAACCAGGGTGGGGGCACGGGTCCTGAACTGGTTGGGGCAGTCGCTTCGCGATGCCGTGCACGGCGACTCGTGCGAAGCCCCCGCCAACCAGCGATGCCGTGTTCCACGTGGAACGGTGACGGGGCCTTGGGTGAGTTCCTCGTTGAGGCCGCGCCCGGTTGGAGCAAGTGCTTGGCGATGCGGGCACGGCGACGCGCGTGGTGCCTCCACCAACCGGCATGCCGTGTTCCACGTGGAACGGTGGAGGGGCCGGCGTGAGGTCGTCGTCCTCATCAACTCAAGGAGTCGCTTCGCGATGCCGTGCCGGCGGATTCGCCTGAAGTCTCCGCCAACCAGCGAGTCGTGCTTCATGTGGAACGATGAAGGGAACCAGGGTGGGGGCACGGGTCCTGAACTGGTTGGGGCAGTCGCTTCGCGATGCCGTGCACGGCGACTCGTGCGAAGCCCCCGCCAACCAGCGATGCCGTGTTCCACGTGGAACGGTGACGGGGCCTTGGGTGAGTTCCTCGTTGAGGCCGCGCCTGGTTGAAGCAGAGGCTTCGTGATGCCGTGCACGGCGACTCGTGCGAAGCCCCGCCAATCAGCGATGCCGTGTTCCACGTGGAACCCTGATGAGGTCCGGGATGAGGGCCTCGTTGAGGTCGCGCCCGGTTGAAGGAGGTGCTTCGCGATGCCATGCGCGGCGACTTGCGTGATGCCTCCACCAACCGGCGATGCCGTGTTCCACGTGGAACGAAGAAGAGGTCCAGATGGCCATCGCGTGCTGGCCTCACCTGGTTGAAGAGACCGCCGCGAAGCTTCTTCACGGTGTTGGTGCTGGCGAACTCGCATGAAGCCGCTGCCATCCCGCGATGCCGTGCGCCGTGTTCCACGTGGAACGAAGAAGGGGTCCGGATGAGCGCCGCGTTGGCTTCCTCGCCTTGCTGATGAAGTGGCTGAGAAGCCGTCTCGTGGTGGCGACGCCTGATGGTTCGTGTGCGGTGTTCCACGTGGAACCGATGCGAGCATGAGCACCGCTCCACGTGCCCGGGCATCGGCATCGATGCGCGGAGGAGGTGCGCCGCGATGCTCGGTCTGGCGACGCATGTGCCGCCTTCGCGCGCAGGTGTTCTGGTGAGCATCCGTGTTCCACGTGGAACGCATCACGCGCTTCACCACCTCTTCAACGAGATGCCGCGGCTGGTGGTGAGGGCCTCACGTGAGGCCTCCATCACCACGTGTTGCCGCGAAACGAGCTGATGGCGAACCCTCTTCCTGATGCGCGACGTGTGCCGTGTTCCACGTGGAACGCGGTGGTGCGTGGACTGTGTGGACCGTCCAGTTGCTGGTGCCGTGCGGCCCATGCACGCGCGTTCGTGTTCCACGTGGAACGCGAAGAGACAGCGCTCGCGATGCGTCGATGCCTTCGCCGAGAAAGGGTCGTGAGCGAGTTCTCGATGATGTCCGCATGTCGCCATGCGTGAGGTCATGCGAGGTCGATGCGGCGCGAATCGTGTTCCACGTGGAACACGAAAGCGGTCCGCGCGAGCGGTCGAAACCCGTGCTCACGCGATGCCGTGTTCCACGTGGAACGAGGTGACGCCTGAACTGGTCTCAAGGAGGCGTGCCGGTAGCGGAGCCTCATGCTCCCGTGTTCCACGTGGAACGCAGAAGCCGTTCGCGAGGTGGTTCGCGCCGCGCGCCGTTCACCTCATCAACGTGGTGTTGGACCTTGGCCTAGCGAGGCTCAGCGGTGCCGTCCTGCATGACGCTGTCGCGAGCGGTTCGTGTTCCACGTGGAACGCAGAAGCCGTTCACGTGGTGGCGAGCTACGTGCCGTTCACCTCATCAACGTGGTGTTGGGCTTTGGCCGGTGATGCGCAACGGCGCTGACCTGCGTGGCGCTGTCGCGAGCAGTTGAGGCGACGCGGTCGTGTTCCACGTGGAACGTGGAAGCCGTTCACGTGGTGGCGCGCGCTACGTGCCGTTCACCTCATCGACGTGGTGTTGGGCCTTTGCCCGGAGAGGCTCAGCGGTCCCGTTCTGCATGACGCTGTGCGAGCGGTTCGTGTTCCGCGTGGAACGCAGAAGCCGTTCACGTGGTGGCGAGCTACGTGCCGTTCACCTCATCAACGTGGTGTTGGGCTTTGGCCGGTGATGCGCAACGGCGCTGACCTGCGTGATGCTGTCGCGAGTGGTTGATGCGATGCGAGCCGTGTTCCACGTGGACCGGTGATGGGTGCCGAGCAGTGGTGGAACGCTGGTGCCGCGTTCCATGTGGAACGCGAAAGAAGCCAGGGTGGTGACGGGTGCTCGGCCTCATCGACGTGGTGTTGAAGACCGATGAGAAGGTGTTCACACGCTGCGGTTCCGCGATGGTCTGAAGGACCTCGTGCCTTGTTCCACATGGAACGCGGTCACGAGTCGGAAGGGCGGACTTCATCCGCGAAGACAACGTGCCCCTCGCTTCGAGCCGATGTTGCGGACAGGCAGATGCCTGGTGCCGGCGCGTCGCGCGCGAGTTCCGATGTCGCCGTGGCCTTTGAGGCTGTTCCACGTGGAACGCGCGCGCCGATGTGGTGCGCGGGTGTTCGTCCGAAGCGCGCTTCAGCACGTGTCGTGTCCCACGCGGGAACGAGTGTCGTGTTCGATGGGTGCGGACAACGGGCATCGTGTGAACACGGTGAGCCACTTGGGCCCGCGTTGCCGCCGCCGTGTTCCATGTGGAACGCCGTGGTGGTGATGCGTGCTGAGGCGGCGACGAACGCGTGCCGCCTTCCACGCGGAACAGGTGAAGTGACCGCGCTGAGTCCTGGGGGTGGAGATGAGGACTCGCGAGGCCGGGTGCCGACCCAGGCTCCACGTGGTTCGCGTGTCGGGTCCGTCCCCGGTTGTGGCGATGCCGTTTGCTCATGCTTGCTGGCTTCAGCGTGAAGCGAGCTGCGTGGTGGACGGTGGTCGCGCGCTGGAGGCCGGATAACGCTTCGATGACTTCACGGCATCGAGTGAGGGTCGCGGCGCGCATCAGATGGAACGAAGCAGAACCTCACGCTGAATCGATCGATGCGGAAGATGTCTGGCGCGAGTTGGCGAGTTCGATGCCGCGCGCGCCGTGGCCCGCGTGAAACGGAGGTGCGGTCCGCGGCCCCGTGTCCAGATGGTGCCGAACGGGCAGCTGTGTTTCGGCAAGCACCGCCGGCCGCGCGCATCGCCGCATGTGGAGTGGCGATGGAGGGAGCTGGTTCATGCCAGCGTGGTGCTCGCGGCACGGATGGCGTGTCGAACTGGCCGTTGAGCCAGTAGGGCAGTTCAGGCGGCGCCGCTGAAAGCTCTCGGATGGCGGGGCTCATCGCTGAACGAGGCTGCACCTCGCTTCATGTCGAATGGTCGATGGAGGTCGCGAGCCGGTTCGCGCCGCGTCAGTTGGAACCAGCGAAGAGTGTTCGCGCGATGCCCCACGTCGAACGGGTGCTGGCGGTAGCGAACTCGTTCATGTGGAGGCTTTCGATGATGCGGCAGCGATGGGCGCCGGACCGGATGGTGGTCGCGCCACTCCTCATGTCGAACGGGTGCTGGAGGTAGTGAACTCGTTCATGTGGAGGCTTCCGATGATGAGTCAGCGATGGGCGCTGGACCGGATGGTGGTCGCGCCACTACTCACGTCGAACGGCTGTCGGGAGTCGTGAGCGCGCTCATGTGGAGGCTTCCGATGATGAGTCAGCGATGGGCGCCGCACCGGCCAGTGGCCGAACTGCACCTCGCGTCGAACGGGTGCTGGGAGTGGTGAACGCGCTCACGTGGAGGCTTCCGATGCTGAGTCAGCGATGGGCGCCGGACTGGATGGTGGTCGAACCACACCTCACGTCGACCGGCGGCTGGCGGTAGCGAACTCGTTCCTGCGGAGGCTCGTTGATGAGGCGCGAGGGTTGCCACATGGGGCTGTGGCCAAACCGCACCTCGCGTTGGCTGGGTGATGGAGTGGGCGAACCGGCTCGCGCGGTGGCTCTCGATGAGGAGACCTCGACGGGCGACGCATTGGAGGGCGTGCCGTGCCTCACGCCGGATGAGCGGGGGAGGTGGCGAACCGGTTCATGCGGAGGCTCTTGGTGGTGACGCATCGGACGGGGTCGTGCAGCGCTTCACACCGGATGGGTGATGGAGGTGGCGAAGTGGCGCATGCGGAGGTCTCGATGATGACGCCTCAATGAACTGAACGGTGGTCGACCCACGTCTCAGGTCGAACGCGCGATGGAGGTGCCGAGCTCGCTCATGCGCAGGCTCTCGCCGATGAGCATTGAGGAGCGCTGCATCGGACGGTGGTCGACCCATGCCTCAAGTCCAACGAGCGATGGATGGAGATGGCGGACCTGCCCGTGCGAGGGCGCTCGATGATGACGCATCGGACGGTGGCCGAACCGCACCTCATGACGAACAGGCATGAGCAGTGACGGCCCGGTTCATATTGGTGCTTCCGACAATGCATCGGGTTGCCGCACGGTGCCGTGTTGAACGGACAAGCGCCGTGGTGAGCCGACTCACGCGAGGGCGACCAACAACGCAGCGATGAACAGCCGTCACCTCCGATGACCCCGAGGCGACTTCATGTTGAACGGACGAGCGCCATGGTGGTCCGGCTCATGCGAAGGCGACCAACAGCGCAGCGATGAACAGCTGCCACCGCGGAAGACAAGTCGAAGCGCACTTCATGTCGAACGAGTCACGGGCGAAGAGGTGGCTCACGCGAGGGCTCGTGACAGCGCATGGAGGGTGCGCGCCATCGGAGGGCAACTGCAGTGCGCTTCATGGCGGACATGCGATGAAGGTTGCGAGCCGGTACGAACCGGCACTTCCGATGCTGCCTGGGTGGGCTTCATCGTCCGGCGAGATTGCCCAGCGCTTCCACGTCACCCAACCCATTTGAACGGTGCACGGAGGTCGCGAGTCGAGCAGGCCCGTTCCATATGGAACGCGTGAGCGGACGGACTTGAGCGGTGACACCGACCCCCGTCACCCGCGTGCCCCCTTATAAGGAGGGCATCCGAGCAGTCTCCCCACACCGCCCGAATCCAGGATGCGAACGCCCGGTCGGCCGGGTTCTGGACGTAGGAAACCGTGCTCCAAGTCTCCGGAATCAGGCCTTCCGGCTTGCTTGGAAGCCCTCGAAAAGAGTCGTCACGCTGGGAGCGCCGTGAATTTGATCCAACACCGAATCGCGTGCTAGCAGCGGATCAGCGTGCAGTCGTGCACCGCATCACGCACGGCGCCCGGCTCTCGCCGGGCAAGAGAGAGGATGGGGCTCGTGGGTCGAATCATCTGCATCTCCAATCAGAAGGGTGGCGTGGGTAAGACGACCACCGCCATCAACCTCGCCGCGAGCCTCGCCTCCGCCGAGCGCCGCACGCTCCTGGTTGACATGGACCCGCAGGGCAACGCCGGCAGCGGCCTGGGCCTCAAGCAGGACAAGCTCCACGGCACCATCTACGACGCGCTCCTCAATGGTCGCCCCATGAAGGAGCTCTTCCACCCGACCGAGCTGCGCTACCTCCAGGTCGTCCCCGCCACGCCCGACCTCACCGGCGCCGAAGTCGAACTCGTCAACCTGGAGAACCGCGAGTTCCGCCTCCGCGACGCCCTGCGCCCCCTGGCCTCCGAGTTCGACTACATCATCATCGACTGCCCGCCCTCGCTCGGCCTGCTCACCCTCAACGCCCTGTCCGCCGCGGACTCCGTCCTCATCCCGCTGCAGTGCGAGTACTACGCGCTCGAGGGCCTCTCCCAGCTCACGCACACCATCGACCTGGTGAAGCAGGGCCTCAACCCCGACCTGAAGATGGAGGGCATCCTCCTCACCATGTTCGACGCTCGCGCCAACATCGCCCACCAGGTCGTGGACGAGGTGCGCGGCTACTTCAAGGAACAGGTCTTCCAGGTCGTCGTCCCGCGCAACGTGCGCCTGTCCGAGTGCCCGTCCTTCGGCAAGCCCATCATCCTCTATGACATCAAGTCCAAGGGCTGCGAGAGCTACCTCGCCCTCGGCCGCGAACTGATGAAGCGCGACACTCCCAAGACGCCCCGCCGGCGGGTCGCCTGAAGCCCCCCGCGAGCCTTTGCGTCGCCCATGCCCGTCGTGAGTCTCCTCGCGGCGCTGGAGTCCTGACTTGGTGAAAGCAGACACGCAGAAGCGCGCCCTCGGTCGTGGGCTCTCCGCACTCATCCCCCAGGCCGCTCCCGGCAAGGCCGCCGAACAGGCCGCCCTCAAGGCTGGCGTCCTCAAGCTCCCGATTGAGGCCATCCACCGGGACAAGGACCAGCCCCGGCGCTACTTCGACGAGGAGAAGCTCAAGGAGCTCACCGAGTCCATCAAGACGCAGGGCATCCTCCAGCCCATCCTCGTGCGCAAGGACGGGGACGGCGGCTACAAGCTCATCGCCGGCGAGCGCCGGTGGCGCGCCTCCCAGGCCGCGGGCCTCAAGGAAGTGCCCGCCATCATCAAGGACGTCACCGAGGTCCAGGCCTTCGAGCTGGCCCTCGTGGAGAACCTCCAGCGCGCGGACCTCAACCCCATTGAAGAGGCGGAGGGCTACAAGCGCCTGACGGACGAGTTCCGCCTCACGCAGGAGCAGGTCAGCCAGCGCGTGGGCAAGGAGCGCTCCACGGTGGCCAACGCGCTGCGCCTGCTCGCGCTGCCCGCGGACGTGAAGCTGATGGTGGCGGACGGCTCGTTGAGCATGGGACACGCGCGCGCCCTCCTGGGCGTCCCCCGCCTGCCCGAGCTGCAAAACCTGGCCAAGCAAGTGGCCGACAAGAAGCTGTCCGTGCGTGACACGGAGCGGCTGGTCCAGCAGAGTCGCACCCACGGCAAGAAGGATGCGGGCAAGACGCCGCCGAAACAGAGCCCGCAGGTGAAGTCCTTGGTGGAAGAGCTCCAACGTCGTTTGGGGACGAAGGTCCGGTTGACCGAACGAAGCCCCGGAAAGGGCACCATCGAGGTGGACTTCTTCTCCTACGATGACCTGGACCGGCTGTTGAAGCTGCTCAGGAAGGAGTAGCGCGTGGCGCTCCTTGGCGGGAAGAAAGACGAAGCACCCAGCAAGCCCCTGTTCAAGCGGGAGGAGGAATCCGTGTCGCAGCGCTCTGGTGAGGTTCATACGCTTCTGGGCAAGGGAAGCGAGTTCGAGGGGAAGCTTACCTTCGAGGGGCAGGTCCGCATCGACGGCAAGTTCCAGGGGCAGATCATCACCAAGGACGTGCTCGTCATTGGGGATGGCGCCAAGGTCAATGCCGAAATCCAGGCCGGCACCGTCATCATCAACGGTCAGGTCGAAGGCAACGTGAAGGCCACCCAGATCATCGAGCTCAAGACTCCGGGCCGCGTGAAGGGGAACCTAGAGACGCCGTCGCTGTCCATGGACCGTGGCGTCGTCTTCGAGGGCACGCTGAAGATGGAGAACCTGGGTGGCAACGCCGCCTCGGCGCGTCCTCCTCCTCCTGGCGGCGAGTCGAAGAAGTAAGGTGCGTCAGCGCGCGCACATCGCGCCAGCCCTGGTGCTGGCGCTGTCGCTGCTGTCCGGTTGCAAGGGCTGCAAGGACGAGGGTGCCGACTCCGGCGCCCTCTCTCCGGACGGCGCCGCGCAGACCCCTCGTTCCGGTGTGAAGGTTCCACTGCCGGACGGTTGGTCCGCGCAGGTCGCTCCCGACGACAGCTTCCAGGCGGGCCCGCCCGGCCGCCCGGTGCTTCGAGTGGACCTGCGCCGAGGCCAGGGTGAGCAGTTGCCCACCGTGGACGCGCTGGCGGAGCGCGTGCGCGAGGAGTCGAAGAACTTCGAGGTGTCGCTGGACCAGGAAGAGTCCAAGGACACCTACTCGCTCTTGCGCGTGACGATGGCGCCGAAGCTCGCGGACGGTGGCATCGGCCTCCAGGCCCCCGCGCTCTTCGGTGCCCGCCGCGTGGGCAACGACCTGTTCCTCTGCGCGACGCTGCCCGGCGCCTCACCGGAAGATGTCCGGCTGGCCACCGAGGCGTGCCGCGAAATCGAAGTCCAGTCCTCCCAGTCCAAGTAGCCGCGCGGCCTCACGACGACGGGCCGGTGCCTCCTCGCCCCGCGAGCGAGCCACCGAGCCCCTGGTCCGGCCCATGTCCCCGCTCACGAAGAGGCGCGCGCTCCCGAGCACTGGACCTCCAGGGTCCAGTCGCCTTCCGCGGAACGAACCCGCCGTTTCGGCGTCGGACGGGTCGTCACCGGGAGCGAGCGTGGCAAGGTTGGCTCCAGGAGGTGGTCATGGACTGGAGAGCGAATCTCGTCGAGGACGACGCGGGCGTGAGGCAGGTGCTGGAGCACTCGCGGAGGGTGGCGGTGCTGGGCATCCGCTCGGAGGCGCAGGCGCACAAGCCGGCGTACTCGGTGCCGGCGTTCCTCCAGAAACACGGCTACGACATCGTCCCGGTGTCGGTGCATGGCGAGAAGGAGCCCATCCTCGGCCGGCCCGTGTACTCCGCCGTGGCGGACATCCCGGGGGACGTGGACCTGGTGCAGGTGTTCCGTCGCCCGGAGGACATCGACGCGCACGTGCCGGACCTGCTCGCCAAGAAGCCGCGCGCGGTGTGGTTCCAGCTGGGCATCCGCAATGACGCGGCGGCGGAGAAGCTGGCCCGTGCCGGCATCCGCGTGGTCCAGGACCGGTGCATGAAGGTGGAGCTGATGCGGCTGCTCCAGGAGCGCCAACCTGGTGGCGCGCTCCCTGTCTGACGCCCGAGAGCAGGCAGGCGTGGCGCGGCGCTGAACATTCAGCGAGCGCCGGGCGTCCATCCGATTATGGATGAGAAGATGAACCGGATGGCTCCGAGCTTGGGACGAGGGGTGCACTTCCGTGCACGCCGCGTCGCCATCGTCGCACGGGGACTTCCAGATTCTTTCGCGAGTCCCTAACCTTGTCGTTCCCCCGGCCCGTGGTGGGTCAACACCCCAGCCCATCCTCCGGACCTCCACGCAGCGCCCCGCAAGGAGTTCCCCGCATGTCTTTCACCGGAATGCTCCCCCTTCACCTTGCCACCGTGGACCTCAGCCCCGTGGGGGAGCGGCTGTTCGCCGCTGGAGGGCTCGCAGTCACCGTCCTCGCCGCGCTGTGGTTTGCCTGGACTCGGCCCATGCCGCAGCCCGTGCCCGTGCGCGTGCAGTCCCGTCGCAACCCCCGACGTTAGTCGTCGGATGACGCCGGACCTGGTGGCCGGGTGATGCCCGACCCCAGGTCCGAGCCCCTGGAACTCAGCCGCGCTTGAGCGCGAGGGACAGGGCGAAGTCACCCGCTCCGTCCGTCCACCACGCCGCCAGTCCCAGCCCCGCCGCGTCCAGCTCCGCCTCGACGCGTGCCTGCTCGAACTTGCAGCTCACCTCCGTGCGCAGCACCTCGCCCTCGGCGAAGTCCACCCGGCGCTTCAGGGAGGACAGCCAGACGGACTGCGTGCGCTGCGACACCAGGCGCATCTCCACCCAGGCGTTGTGCTCGTCGAAGGGCGCGACGTGCTCGAACGCCTCCGGGTCGAAGTCCGCGCCCAGCTCGCGGTTGAGCACACGCAGCACGTTGCGGTTGAACTCGGCCGTCACCCCGGCGCTGTCGTTGTATGCGGCGAACAGCCGCGCGCGGTCCTTGATGAGGTCGGTGCCCAGGAGCAGGCCGTCACCGGGCTGCAGGCCCGAGGACAGCTCGCGCAGGAAGCGCGCTCGCTCGGCCGGCTTCAGGTTGCCGATGGTGCCACCCAGGAACGCCACCAGTCGCCGTCCGCCTCCGGGCAGGCGCGACAGGTGGTGCTCGAAGTCGCCCACCACCGCGTGCACGGTGATGCCCGGGTACTCGCGCGCCAGGGACGCCGCCGCGCGCCGGAGGAACGCCTCGCTCACGTCGAAGGGAACGAAGCGCGACAACTGTCCCGCCTCCTCCATCGCATCCAGGAGCAGGCGCGTCTTCTCGCTGGTGCCACTGCCCAGCTCGATGAGCGTCGTCGCGCCGCTCAGCCTCGCCACGTCTCCTGCATGGGCCAGCAGGATTTCCCGCTCACGCCGCGTGGGGTAGTACTCCGGCAGGCGGGTGATGTCGTCGAAGAGCTGGCTGCCCCGCTCGTCATAGAGCCACCGGGGTGACAGCTCCTTGGGCGAGCCGCACAGCCCCTGGAGCACTTCCTGTCGCAGGGCGCGCTTCGCGTCGCCCGGCTTCACGTACACCTCCACCTTCACCCCGGGGACGGCCCGCGTCCCCTCGCCCGAAGTCGTCTCCACCGGCTGCACTGTCGACCTCATTGATTCACCTCACCTCTGACGCACAACGGAAGCCGGCGAAAATCTGCCGCCGGATGGGGTAGTCCCAGTTGCGAAAGCCATTGCGTACCGCCACGGGCGCGCTCGCCCAGGCCCCGCCTCGAAGCACCTTGTAGTCGTCGCCGAAGAACACCTCCGAGTACTCGCGATAGGGATATGCGCGAAAGCCCGCATAGGGATGGAAGTCGCTCGCCGTCCATTCCCAGACATCTCCCAACAGGCCCCAGACGCCCTCGCTGCTGACGCCCTGGGGATGACTGCCCACTCGCGCGGGGCCCCACGCGTCACCGCCCAGGTTGGCGTGCGCGGGCGTGGGCGCGTCGTCGCCCCACGGGTGCTCGCGCGCGACGCCGTCCGAGCCGCGCGCCGCTGTCTCCCATTCGGCTTCCGTGGGCAGCCGCTTCCCCGCCCAGCGCGCGTACGCGTCCGCTTCGTACCAGCACACGTGCTGCACCGGCTCGTTCGAGGGCAGCGGCTCCACCTGTCCGAAGCGCCTGCGCAGCCAGTGTCCTCCTTGCTGGGGCAGCCAGAACTGTGGGTGGCGCAGTTGCTCCGCGCGCACGAAGTCCCAGCCCTTGGGATGCCACCAGCGCGCGTCGTCGTAGCCCCCCGATTCGACGAAGGCGACGTAGTCCCCGTTGGTGACGGGGTGCGCATCCATGAGGAAGGGCGCGACCTCGCGCGCGTGCGCGGGCCGCTCGTTGTCGTACGCCCACGGTGACTCGCTGCCCAGGCGCACCGTGCCGCCGGGGATGAAGACGGGCTGGCGGGTGATGGGAACGGGGCTCGGATGCGGACGCGGCGAGCTGATGCGGTACTCCACGTCCGTCATCAACTGGAGCGTGGCGGCGAGCGTCTCCGCGTGCTGCTGCTCGTGCTGTGCCACCATGCCGAAGACGTACCCGCCCACCAGCAGCGGCGCCTCGCTGTCCTCGGGCACGTGGTCCGACAGGTGCGCGCGCACGGCTTGACGCACGCGCGCGGCGTAGGCGAACGCGGACTCAGGGGACAGCAGCGGCAACAGGGCGCGCGTGTTCCGGGGGTGCTGGAAGGCGTCGTAGATGGCGTCGAAGGCCGGGTCCGTCAGCGCCGGTGCGCCGAGCGCTCGCAGCAGCCACTGCTCCTCGTAGTTGGCGACGTGCGCGACGTCCCAGATGAGCGGTGACATCAACGGCGAGTGCTGGTTCATCAGCACGTGCTCCGGAAGTCCGGCGAGCATGCGCAGCACGCGGGCGCGTGCGGCCTCCAGCTCGGCCCAGGCCCGCGCCTTCCAAGCCCTTCCCGGTGCACTGCCTGGCTGTCGTGTCGTCGAGCTGTCCGTCGTGCGGGACATGGCGCCTCAAGCTAGGGCGTGGAACGGCGTGAGGGTAAGTCCCGGGCCCCTCGGCCGCAGGTCCCCGTGCGGGAATGTACGTTTCCGTGGGGGGCGGCCGACCTGGCCGATGCTGCGACACCTCGCTGGCACTCCACCCGTGACATCGCCTCGCGCCTCGCGTGTTTCCCGCGCGTCGTGAGCGAGCCCGTCCTCCCCGTCAGGATGCGTGGCGCCCGACGCGCGGGCGCACGATTCTGTCCACTTTCGCCGCGTAGACTCGCCCCCAGGGTCGCCGTGAGGGGGAGGGGACCTCTATGCTGTCCACCATGGCCAGCGTCGCGAAGCACAGCTCCGTGCTCGTCGTGGAGGACGAGGACGACATCCGTGCCGCCATCGCGGAGATTCTGGAGAGCGAGGGCTACGACGTCACCATCGCGACCAATGGGCGCGAGGCGATGGAGGAGCTCTCCGACGTGCGCTACGTGCCCCGGCTCATCCTGCTGGACTTGATGATGCCGGAGATGAACGGGCATGAGTTCCTCGCGCGGCGGCAGACCATCCCCCGGTTGCGAAACGTTCCGGTGATGGTGCTCACCGCCGTCACCACCGACATTCCACCCGGCGCCAATGCGCTCCTGCGCAAGCCCTTCTCCGTGGAGGAGCTGCTGGAGGCGGTGCGCAGCATGTTGCCCATCGCCGCCTGAGTGGCGGGGGGCCGGTGCTCACGGCTCACGCTCCAGCGAGAGCAACGTCAGCGTGCGCGAGCGCTCGTCCCACGAGTAGCCCAGGACGAGCCCATGGTGCGCCAGCACGTGTCGACCCAGGCCGCCGCCTTCGGGCAGCGGACCCCGCACCGTGGTGTCCCCCAGCCGCTCCAGCGCGCCCTGCAGCGCCCCGAAGGCCTCCGCGCTCATACGCCCCACCTCTCGCCACGCCTGGGGCGAGTAGTGGATGCGGTGCGGTCCGGGTGGGCGTTGGCGGAGCTGCGGCATGTCCTGGCGTCGACGTTCCTTTCCAGGGGGACTCCCTTGCCAATCCCGTGCCCGCGCGGATCCACCCCGTTCTTCCCCTCTGGGTGCGGGGGAGATGGTTCGAAGCTGAAGGAGTTACAGGAGGAAGCAAAAGAGGCCGGAAGAAACGACAGGTGACGAGGGGTCCTCCGCTCGGAAGGAGGGCGGGGGATCAGCCTCGCCGTGCCCTCGCCCGAGAAGAGGACGAGCCCGCCCGGGTGGCCGGGGGGGAGGCGGCACCCCGAGCCGTCGTCGTGCCCTGGCTGCCCGCTCGCGGCCCGCGTGCTCACGTTTCGACACACGGGGAGGCACGTGGCCCCGGACAAGGAGAAGCCATGGCGGCACGGCGCAGATACACCCCCTGGTCTGCCACGAACGGGCTGCTGTTCGGCGTCATCGCGGGCGTGGTGTTGGGGTTGGCGGAGGTGGTGATGGCCCTGGCCGCGGGTGACAGTCCCATGCGGCCGGTGCGCATGTCCGCGGGCATGGTGCTGGGGCCTCGAGTCTTTGGCGAAGGCTTCCCCATGGGGACGATGGTGCTGGTGGGCGTGGGCCTCCACCTGGCGGTGTCCGCGCTGGTGGGCGTGTTCTATTCGTTCCTCGACGCCATGCTTCCGGTGGATGGACGGGGACGCTGGGAGTTCCAGGCCGCGGTGGGAATGTTGTTCGGCATCGCGGTGTGGCTGGTGGACTTCCAGTTCATCGCGCGGGGCTACTACCCGTGGTTCCTCGACGTGCCGCAGTTCCCCCAAATCGTGTTGCACGCCGTGTTCCTCGGGTTGCCGTTGGCGTTGCTCTTCACCGCGGCGGAGCGACGCCGCGCGCTGATGGACGTGGCGGAGAGCGCGTCTTCATCACCGTGACGTGCGAGTGAAGCGGGAGGCCGCGAGAGGCGCGCGCGAGGCGTGGCGCGCGTTTGAAAAAACGCTGAAGGTATGGTGAAAGTACCCGACCTTCAGGGTTATCTAGGGGCTTCCGAGGCGCCTGGAGCGGGGCCCTCCTTTCGTGGACGACTGACACACGCATGGACACAGAACTGGCGAGCATGCTGGGCGCGGCGGCGAGGGCTGCCCGGGTGCGGATGGGCCTGACGCAGGCCGATGTGGCGGAGCGGATTGGGATGGCGTCGGAGGTGTACGGCCGCCTGGAGCGAGGTCACATGCTCCCCAGCGTGCAGAACCTGCGGCGACTGTGCGTGGTGCTGAATGTGCCGCCCCACCAACTGCTGGGGTTGGGTGATGACCTGGCCGCGCCGCCGCCCGCGAAGGACAAGG
Source organism: Myxococcus sp. CA039A (assembly GCF_013336645.1). Classification (NCBI taxonomy): domain Bacteria; kingdom Pseudomonadati; phylum Myxococcota; class Myxococcia; order Myxococcales; family Myxococcaceae; genus Myxococcus; species Myxococcus sp. CA039A. The sequence goes on from NZ_JABUMQ010000082.1 coordinate 27,221, forward strand.
CGGGCAGCAAGTCTCGCGAGGATGACACGCCGGAGATGCGGCGGCTGATGCGCAACCTGCGCAAGCTGTCCCCGGTGCAGCTCAAGCTGATGAACCTGGTCGCCTCGGCGATGCAGCAGAAGAAGAAGTGAGGCACCGGGCCCCGGCGCCGTGAGCGCGGGGGCTGTGTCGTGGGCTCGCGGGCCCCGAGGTTCGGAGGTCCGCTGGAGTCCGTGTGGATCCGACCGGTTCGTGCGGAGGATCCACCGACGTGCCCGCTGGGGTGACTCACCTCGGGGCGGGTGATGCCACGAGCACCTCGTCGGGGCCCATCGTCCCAGAGAGGGCGGCCTCCGGTGCGCAGCGCAGGGCCGAGAGCGCCCACCCCAGCAGGAGGATCAACACGACCCACGCGCCCACCATCCAGGGGCTCAGCGTGATGCGGAGTTCTCGGCGTGCCTTGCGGGGATGTGCCCGTGCGCCTCCTCCGGATGAGGACGTGGGCCTCGCCTGGGAACGGGAGCCCCCTGGAGGCGTTGGTCTCCTCGGGGGCCTGTGGATCAGGGGTGTGGGCCAGGGGCCCAGGGTGGAGGAGTCACGAGAGGCGCGTCGCGAGTCCGTCGCGTTCTTCTCGGGAGGTGGCCGCGAGAACAGGGGCCTGTCCCAGTCGAGCGTCGCCGCGCGCAGCGCCGTTTCGAGCGCATCGTGCAACGCGCCGCCATCCGGGAACCGTTCTTCGGGGCGCTTGCGGAGCAGCCGCTGGGTGATGGCCTCCAGTGCGAGGGGGACGTGCTCGTTCAGCGTGGAGGCCGGTGGCGGCATGCGCGTCTCGATGTGCTCGGCCAGCACCTCGCGTGGGAGCGTGAGCGAGAAGGCGGGTGTTCCCGTGAGCATCTCGTGGAGCGTCACGCCCAGGGCGTAGAGGTCATCCGTGGCGCGGAAGGCATAGCGAGCGCTCTTCTGGGAGTGGTGCTCGCGGTGGAAGCGCAGGGCTTCCGGGCTGCGGTACTGGGGCGTGCCTGGAGGGAGGGGACCTTCGGTGAGTGGCAGGGACTCGGCGTGGTTCGCGCTGCCGAAGTCCACCAGGACCGGGGAGTCATCGATGGCGCGCACCAGGATGTTGGACGGCTTGAGGTCGCGGTGGAAGACGCTGCGCGCGTGGAGTTCCTGGAGCGTCAGGGCGAGTCGGGAGAACAGGCGCGCCACGCGGCGCGCGGAGGGGGCCTCGCGCTTCACCCAGGCGGCCAGCGTGGCGCCCTCCACGTAGTCGAGGACGACGTAGTGGTAGCCCGTCCGCGCATCTGGCCAGCGCCCGTGGGCCCAGACGCGCACGACATGGGGGTGCACGGCATGGAGCAGACACGCCAGCTCCCGGATGGCCCGCGCGTCCGTGCGGTCCAGGTCGTCACTGCCCGGCCCGCGCAGCGCGAACTTGAGCGCATGCAGTCGCCCGCCGTGCTCCACCTGGAACACCGCGCCGAAGGAACCCTGACCCAGCCGAGCGAGGACACGCCAGGGACCCACCTTCATCCCCGGACGCAGCGCGAGCGGATGGCCCGTCATCATGGCGTCCCCCGGAGCACCGTGACGGTGGCGCGTCCGAGACGCCTGGACCCCGCGCTCCATCCGGGCCTCGGGAGGGACGCGTCCACGTCATCCCTCGACGCGGTGTGCTCGTGGGTGCATCCGTGCCTCGCGAGAGTCCTCCTGGCGGACGCGTCGCACAGCGGACGCATCGACCGTTCCAGGTGAGGGCACGCGAGGCGGGAGAAGGGGGCAATCATCGACAGGACCCGGGGGTTGGGTTGGAACAATGGGTGACGACCTCCTGGGTTACAACCTAACAGGGTGGCCCCACGTTGGAAGATGGAACAGGTAGGGTCTCGCGCTTGGGGGACGGAGGACCCTCCTGGAATCCATGCACCTCCGGGCTGTAACCACGGGACGCGCGCCGACGTAGCGGGGAACGACACCCATCGGGTGGGCCCATGGCCCGCCATCACGTGACGAGGTCCCCCTGTGCGACTGTGCTTCGCGCCGTGCGCCGTGCTCCTGCTGCTGACCGCCTGTGGTCCGTCCTCCTCCGTGGATGAAGGGCTGGGCGTGGTCGGGGAACTGGACACGTCGGAGGCGGGCATCACCGCCTTCGTGCGGCAGGGGCTCTACCGAGAGTGGCTCGCCGAGCCCGCGCCGCGCAAGTCCGTGAACTCCCACGGGGACAAGGTCCGCGTGTTCTTCAACCCGATGCTGGCGCAGTCGATGGAGGCGGGGAACCCCACGCACCCGGTGGGCAGCATCACGGTGAAGGAACTCTTCGAGTCGGACGGGAAGACGGTGCGAGGGTACGCGCTCGACGTGAAGGTGTCCGAGGGCTCGGGCAAGAACACCTGGGTCTTCTACGAGGGCTTCGGGCCGGACTACGACGACAACTACTACGGACGGGGACACGACACCTGTCATGGATGCCACGCGGCCAACGGGACGGACTACGTCGCCACCCCGCTGCCTCGCTGACGGCGCGTAGACTGCGCCCATGGTCGACGAGCTGATTCGCGGGCTGGGCCTCGTGCCGCATCCCGAGGGTGGTTTCTACAAGGAGACGTACCGCGCGGCGCTGAAGGTGGAGACCCCTCGGGGGATTCGCTCCGCGGGCACGGCCATCTACTACCTGCTGACGCAGGACACCTTCGCCGCATGGCACACCGTCACCTCCGACGAGGTGTGGCACTTCTACGAAGGAGCGCCGCTCGCGCTGTACCTCGTGGGCGCGGACGGACGGCTGGAGACAGTGGTGCTGGGGCGCGACGTGACGAAGGGCGAGCAGCCTCAAGTCGTCGTCCCCGCGGGCGTGTTGCAGGCAGGGGAGTCTCGGGGCGCGTACTCGCTGGTGGGCTGCACGGTGGCCCCGGGCTTCGACTTCTCCGACTGGGAGATGCCGACCCCGGAGTCGATGGTGTCCGAGCACCCCGCGCATTCGGAACTGATGCGCCGGCTGTCTCGGACCCGTCCCTAACCCGCTTCAGCATAGTCCGTTAAGGCAGCCCCCTCGGAGAGGTCATTCGCCCCACTCCGAGCGCGGTTAACTGACATACCTGAAGCGGGTTAGCCGTGTGCTCGTGCGCTACGGCGCGTTGTGCGTGAAGAAGGGGAACGTCTGGAGGGCGAAGTTCCCCGCGGGGTCCTCCAGCCAGACCTCCACGGTGTGCGCGCCGTCCATCAGCTCGCGCGTGTCCAACTCCGCGGTCCACAGGCCCTCCGCGTTCAGCGTCGCGCCGCGAATGCCCGAGCCGTCTCGTGTGAAGGCCACGCTCCGCACGCCGCTGACCGCGTCCGTCACGCGCGCCGTCAACGTCACCACGCCGCTGTACGTCCCCTCCGCCTGGGGAATCAGCAGCTCCGCCACGGGAGGCGCGTTGTCGTAGCGCACCGTGCGAGTGAGCGTCGTGCGCAGGCCCGCCTCGTTCGTCACGGTCAGCGTGAACACGTTGTCACCCGGCCTCAGGGGCAGCAGCGCCTGCACTCCGCCACCCCCGCGCGGCAGCGAGTACCTGCCTCCGCCGGGGCTCACCTCCACCCGGGTCGCCGACTCCGCGTACACGCCGAGGTCGTAGGCCAGGACGTCATCGGGCTGCGGCCCCACGAGCCACCCGTCCGGAAGTCCCGTGGCCACCCAAGGGGCCTGCGCATCCACCCAGACGCGCACCACGCGCTCGGTGACATGGCCCACCGCGTCCGTCGCGCGAATCAGGACGTCATTCGCCCCCTGAGCGAGCCCCACCGTGTGCGTCACCGCGCCACCGCCCGCGGGAAGGTCCGTGACGTGAATCCAGTTCGTCTCCACGCGCACCGGCGACCAATCACGCACCACCACGCGGACCTCCACCTGTCCGTCCGCCAGCGTCGAGTCCTCCTCGGGCGAGAGCACCGTGATTTCGGGCGCGGTGGCATCCACCATCACCGTTGCCTCCTGGCTCGCCTGTCCGCCCAGCGTGTCCATGGCGACCAGCCGGATGACGTTCGCTCCGTCGCGCAACGGAAGCTCGGTCCACACGAAGCCGCCGCTGAAGTCCGGCACCACCGGGTAGCGCTCGCCATGGAGGAGGAAGGCCACGGACTCGATGGAGGCACCCGGGGCCAGGGCCGTCACGAAGCCACACACGCCCACGGAGGTATCACTCGTGAAGCCAGGCAGTCCGCACAGCGTCACCGAGGGCCTCGGATAGGGCGACGGCAGAATCTCCACCGCGCGCGAGGAGGAGCTGCCCAGTCGGTTGTCCCGCATCGGCTGGAGCGTCACGCCCGAGTACACCGCGCGCACATCCGAGGCCCCCAGCACGTCCCACGTCGCACGCGGTCGCCACACGAGCGAGTACACGCCGTCCCCATCCGCGTCGTTGTCCGCGCCCACGGTGACACCCGCCACCATGAACGTCACCACACCCAGACCCGGGCCTCGCGCCTCCCAGCCGTCCTCACCCGTCACTCGCGCGGAGAGCACGTTGTCCAGCGCCACCGTGAGCTGTCCGTCCACGGGTGACTCCACGGTGGTGGTGGTCGGCAGGCCCTGGGTGGGCGGCGGCGGATTCGTGTACGTGGTGACGAGCACGGAGCCCTTCACGCCGTGCGTGCTGTCCGACGCGGCCACCACCATGACGCCCGACGAGAGGGACGGCGCGAGCCCCGGAGGCGCGGACACGGTGAGCGTGACGGTGGCCTCGGCGTCGGGGCCCAGCTCCAACGTGGTGGGGGCAATCGTCGCCGTCCACCCCGTCAGTCCACCCTGCGTGTCGAGCGTGTACGTGTCCGCCTTGTAGCCATGGTTGCGCACGGTGAGCGTGTACGTGGCGCTCTGGACTCGCGGCAGGTCCTGCTCCAGCGGCCTGCTCGGAGCGCCGTCCACGGCGACGCTGACGCTGTAGTCCCCGAAGCACGCGAGCGCGAGCGCGCCGAAGGTGGTGGGGATGTCCGGATAGCGCGTGCCCACGCCCCAGCTCCCGTCCTCGGCCTGTCGCGACTTGAGCCAGTCGAGCGCCTGGGTCATCCGTCCATCCGCGCCCGGCTTGCGACCCGCGAGGCACAGCGCGTACAGCGCCAGACTGGTGGACGTCTCGTCCGCGGGTGCGCCGTCCAGGTTGCCCCAGCCCGGTGCATCACCGAGGGCCCGCGTCGCGAGCAGTCGCGAGGCCAGCGAGTCGAGCGCGGCGGTGTTCTCGCCCTGCTCACCAGGGCCGGCGACCTTCATGCCCACGGCGGCCCAGGCCACCTGGAACGTGTAGCGCTGGCTGTCCTCCAGCGGCCCGTCGGTCATGTCGTCCAGGTGCGCGCGGATGTACGCGGCGGCGCGTTGCAGCGACTCCTGGTAGCGCGCGGCCCTGGCCGGGTCCACGCGCTCGCGAGCCTGGGCCACGGCGGTCATCAGCCGCGCGGTGATGCCCATGTTGGAGGCACCCACGGGCTCGAAGGGGAAGTCCTCCACCCACCGGCCACTCAGCTCCTGGGTGCTCACCGCCCAGTCGGCCGCGCGCACCAGCGCCTCCGTGTAGCGCGTGCCCACCTTCGCGTCGTAGCCGGCGAGCCCGAAGGCCGAGTAGCTGGAGCGCGCGTTGCGGTAGTGGATGCGCTCGTGAATCCACGAGCCGTCGGGCTCCTGCTGCGCCTGGAGGTCCCGCGCCATCGTCTCCATGTTCTCGCGGTTGGTGCGGCCGTTGCGCGTGACGGCCTCCAGGTCGAAGCCAGAGGCGCCCGCGTGGGCCAGGCCGTAGAGGGCCGCGCCATGCCGGTGACAGGCGGTGCAGCCGAAGATGCCCGACCACCCCACCGCGTCCGCGCTGACGAAGTCGAGCGCCTTCTGCGCCGCCTCCGCGTTGGTGGCCGCGCGCGCCGACGTGACGGACAACAGCAGCATGAGCACGAGCCCCAGCGAGGCGGACGAGACAGGACGAAGCGAGAGCGCGCGGAAGAGCATCGGACGTGTGTACCCATGGGCCGGACCGCGCGTGTTTCACGCCCAGGTGCCTTGGCGCCTGAGATGAATCATCGCGCGTGCGGGCCTCATCACAAACAAAGCCACACGAGTGTCCGCGCCCCTCCGCGCGAGAGGGCGGAACGTGAAGTCGCGCCGTGCTCAGAGCGTGGATGACGCATGTCTGAAAACAGGAAGGAGTGTCAGCGCCGGGGCTGGAGAGAGGAATCCACGAGTCGTGTCATCGAGTCCGTGGAATCCCGAATGACAGTCATTGTGAAACGAGCCCCAGGCCCTGGGCTCGGCGCCAGGGTCGGAGAGCGGGCGAGCTGCTTCTCCCTCGCGCGGAGTTGGAGCGGCTTTCGCTTCGGCTCGCGAGGCTCCGTCATTCCCCGGTCTTTCGAGCGGGTGACTCGTCCTCACGTGGCGTGGGCCGCGACGGCTGCTCCGGCTCCAGGTCGCCGGCCGGAAGCTGGGGCAGTGGCCAGCCCTCGAACATGGGCCATGCGCGGTACATGGAGCGGCGCTCCTCGGGCGTGAGCGGGGGCGGTGCCTCGGTGGGCTCCTCGATGCGAGGTGTGCTCCGGGGCGCGGCGGGCGTGGGCTCGCGCAGCAACACGGTGCCCAGCACGATGCACAGCAGGGACATCAAGACGATGCTCCACGCGCGTGCGGGTCCGCGCAGTCCCTTTGGCTCGTCCACGGGGGGCCCTCGACCTCAGAAAGTACCCTGGCTCAACACGTCTCTCTTGGAGATGGTTCCGAGCAGCCGACGGCCACCGTCCACCACGGGCAGCCGCTCGAGCGCCGTCCGTGCGAACCGGGAGGCCACCTCTCCCAGCGACAGCTCGGGGGTGATGGGCTGCACCTGCGTGTCCATGACGTCCTCGGCGATGGTCGCCTGGAGCAGCGCGTGGTCCGGCACATGCCCCTTGAGCGCATCCAGCACCAGCATGCCCCGGTACCGGCCCTCTTCATCCGTGACGTAGAGGTCCTCCCCCGCGGGCGCTTCCAGCAGCAACGCGACCACTTCCTGGAACGGCGCCGAGGGCGATACGCGTTGGCTCACGGGCTTCAGCAACGCCCGCGCGCCCTCCTGTCGCAGCCAATGGGGGATGGTGGCCGGCATGCGCACGTTGCGACGGTTGAGCACGGACGTGTAGAGCGACTCGGGCTCCAGTCGCCGGCTGACGGCGGCGGCCACCACCGCGCTGAGCATCAGCGGCAACACCAGCGGGTAGTCACCGGTCATCTCGAAGATGAGCAGCACCGCGGACACCGACGCATGCGTCGTCCCCGCGAGCACCGCTCCCATGCCCAGCAGCGCATACGCCCCACTGGGGGCACCGCCGGGAAGCAGCCGCTCGGCCATCATCCCGAAGGCGCCGCCCAGCAGCGCGCCGTAGAACAGCGACGGCGTGAAGAGTCCGCCCGGCACCCCCGCGCCCGCGCACAGCGACGTCAGCGCGAGCTTCGCCAGGGGCAGCACGAGCAGCAGGGCGAAGGGCAGTCGCCCCAGCAGCGCCGAGTTCACCGCGTCGTAGCCGTTCCCCAGCAACTGGGGCAGCCACACCGCTGTGATTCCCACGAACGTCATCGCCAGCAGCGGCAGGAACGGCGCGAGCCACGACGCGGCGCGGTCCAGCAAATCCGACATCACGTTGACGCCCCGCACGTAGAACGCGGAGGCGACGCCGAGCACCGCGCCGAGCACCACCGCCAGGAGCAGCTCGCGCGGGTGCAGGAGCGCATAGTCGGGGATGACGTAGCTGGGGTGGTCCGCGATGAGCAGGCGCGAGACGAGCGTGGCCACCACGCAGGAGACGACGATGGGGCCGAACAGCTCCAGCGCGAAGCTGCCCAGCAGCACCTCCAGCCCGAAGAGGGCCGCGCCGATGGGCACGTTGTACGCGGACGCCATGCCGGCCGAAGCCCCGCACGCCACCAGCAGGCGAGCCTGTCCCGGACCCAACCGGAGCCACCGGGCGAGCGACGAGCCGCTCGCCGCGCCCGTGGACAGCAGCGCGCCCTCACGGCCCAGGGGCGCACCCATGGCCACGGCGAGGATGGAGACGAACCCGCGCAACAGCGCGCGCGGCAGGGGCAGTCGTCCCGAGCGCACCCAGATGGACTCGATGATGCCCGCGGTGCCGTGGCCCCGCAGCGGCTGACCGACGACGAGCGACAACAACGTCACCAGCGCCCCGCCCAGCACAGGGATGAGCAGTCGCCGCCACGTGGGCGCCGCCGCGACTCCGGACAGGAAGTCCTCCGATGCGCTCCGCCAGAAGAGCTCCTGGGTGAAGCGCAGCACCTTGAGCAACCCCACCGCGCCCAGCCCCGCGA
>NZ_JABUMQ010000828.1:0-403 GCF_013336645.1 Myxococcus sp. CA039A
CTCCATGGACCTTGTATGCCCTCTCCCGTTTCAAATCCCGAATCTGATATCCCATTCGCTTTCCTCACCTCCGCTAATCTCCCTTTTTCCTGCTCTCGTAAACCTCTTCAAGCCATTCGACCAGCATGATCATTTGCTTAATAACGAGCCGATTCTCTTGATACTTCTTAGCTAGAGCTCCACAGGAGTCGGCCACCCACGCCCAAAACTGCTGATTTTCCATGCCGTAACTGGCGGCCGCCTGATTCGCTTGGTTTATCCAATCCACCACGTCCGCGTAAAACGCTTTGTAGTCCATGGCTTACAGCTCCTCGATCTTGACGTAGATCCCCGGCAGATCGGCCCAAAACTTTTCGATGATTTCGCTTGCCACAATGGCGTCATCCGTCCAGTAGCCCAGATC
>NZ_JABUMQ010000829.1:0-401 GCF_013336645.1 Myxococcus sp. CA039A
ATTCAAGTGTCCGCTAACGAAACGATAGAGGTTCGTGTGAACATTAACGGCAAGGTGTACGCCGAACGCGTGGAGCCTCGAAAGCTGCTGAGCGACTTTCTGCGCGAGGATTGCGGATTAACTGGTACGCATATCGGCTGCGAGCATGGAGTCTGCGGAGCGTGTACCGTACTGGTGAACGGATCGGCGGTCCGAAGCTGTCTGATGTTCGCCGTCCAGGCGGAGGGCATGGAGATCACAACTGTGGAAGGCTTGGCCAAAGACGACAGGCCGGATCCCCTGCAGGAGGCATTCAACGAGTGCCACGCTTTGCAGTGCGGCTTCTGTACCCCTGGTATCCTCATGTCGTCTGTCGAATTCCTGGGTACTTATGCCGACCCGACGACAGATGAGATTAAGGA
>NZ_JABUMQ010000830.1:0-399 GCF_013336645.1 Myxococcus sp. CA039A
GCGGGAAACAGGCTGAAGATATCATCCGCCAAGCGAAAGAAGAGGCGGCAAGAATTAAAGAAGAAGCGCTTCGCGATATCGAAACCGAGAAAAACCTGGCCGTTGCGGCTCTCCGCAGCCAAGTCAGCGCGATGTCCGTAATGATCGCTTCCAAAATCATTGAGAAGCAAATCGATGAGAAGTCTCAGGAACAGCTGGTTGAGCACTACCTGAAAGAAGTAGGGGGCAACCAATGAGCCAGGACATGATCGCAGCCAAAAGATATGCAAAAGCCTTGTTTGAAGTCGCACGGGAAAAAGGTCAAGTAGCTCAAATAGAGCAAGAGCTTGTATCGGTCGCTTCGGTATTGAAAGAAAATGCGGATTTATCGAAGCTGATTAAACACCCGGGCATCGAGGC
>NZ_JABUMQ010000831.1:0-399 GCF_013336645.1 Myxococcus sp. CA039A
CCGTCACCGTATCGGGGCGGTCTTGCGAGCCGCTGCTACCATAACGACTGCCACTCCCCCCGTTGCCCGAACCGCTACCTTGGTTTTGCGCCGACGAGCCCTGCGATGCGTTCTGCTGCTGGCTGAAGTCGCCCGTGCTGACTGACGTTTGCGCAAGCTGCATCCCGCCTTGCTGCATGGCGTCGCGCAGGCGCGGCATGGCGTCCTGCACGAGTTCGGCCACGGCCTGGTGCTGGCAGACAAAGCTCGAGTTGACGGCGCTGTTGTCCACTTCCAGCTTGACGTGCATGCCGCCCAGCTCGGCCGGGTTCAACTGCAGTTCGGCCGACGATTGGCGATGCACTTGCATGAAAGCCAGCTGGCTGGCCATGCTCTGCGGCCATGCGGCATCGCCAAAGG
>NZ_JABUMQ010000832.1:0-397 GCF_013336645.1 Myxococcus sp. CA039A
CACCGGAGGCAATCCAGCCATTACGGCTTCTCAATACGATCCGGTCATTATCGGATCCACTGGGGTCATTAGTGAAGCTTATATTGGGGTCATGGGGAGCGGACAGGCGTCCGTTACCGTTCTTGGAACAGTGGACGCACACGGCATTGCAGTGCAGCTCAATGGCAGCTCAAACTATTTGAGAATTGGTGCCTTCGGCGTCCTTAACAATGATACGAACTTTGGGGCGTGGCTTGGCTCCGATAATGATTCGGTCAACAACACTGTGATCAATGAAGGCTACATCCAAACGGCCAGCGTAGGCATCTTGGTGCAAGGAAGCGGGACGAGGATCAGCAATTCTGGAGAAATCAGATCGCGAAGCGTTGAAGTAATAAACCTGGAGTCTCATCCAGGC
>NZ_JABUMQ010000833.1:0-395 GCF_013336645.1 Myxococcus sp. CA039A
GTCTGGATGACATATCCTTTTACATCTCTATTACGATCTTCAGCCATTCTCAATAACGGAATCAGGTCTTCCATACAAGTTAAAGCTATCCCGCTAAAATCATAATTTTTAAAGTTCCATCGCTCCATAACAAGCCTATCCTTATAAGCCCAATCAAAAGGAACACGGTGGATGATGCCAAATTGGGCCAGTAGCTCATTGCTGAATCTCCTAGATTTCAAAGGGTTCGTTAAGTCGAAAATTGTAGAAGAAGATTCCGAAAAATCTCCCAGCAAGAGTGTTCTTAACTCCGCTGTCCTTAAACTAAAGGCATGTATCAATGCTTTTCGACGATAAGGCAAGGATAGTTTCCGTAGCAGAATACCAAAAGTTATTGGGTCAGTAGCTGCCAGTTC
>NZ_JABUMQ010000834.1:0-394 GCF_013336645.1 Myxococcus sp. CA039A
TGGCCAAGTCGCGCATTTGACGCACCCGAATCTCGGCGCGCCGCGATACGCCATGCGCACCCCCGAAGAGTGGGCAGCGTACAGGGCAGAGATCGCCAAGCGATAGCAACCAAACCGGGCCACGCGCCTGCTTATTTCGGGAAAGACGATACGGTCGACGACGTGGAAGAGAATTAACGCAATTCAGGACAACCAGAAAGGACTCATCATGCGTAAAGAGAGCAAGATTGTTGAAACGGTCGGCGAACTGCGGGCCTACATCGAAGGCGTGCCGGACGATGTGCCGATTGGCCGACTGACCAACGGCCACTACCAGGTCTATAAGGTAGGAGATGTTGGTGCGTTCCTGGGTCAGTTGCCTGTCGGCAGGCCCGGCGAGGAAGTTCAGCAGGTC
>NZ_JABUMQ010000835.1:0-394 GCF_013336645.1 Myxococcus sp. CA039A
GAAGAAGCTAGAACAGCTCGCTGACGCGCTCCAGCCGCCCTCGGTTCTTGTTTGCCCGGCCGACGTCACAGACCGCAGTAGCGCTCAGCTTGCTATTGAAGCCGGTGTCACCCGATTCGGCGCACCGGCAGGCCTCGCACACTGCGTCGGATCGATCATCATCAAGCCGCTCCATTTGACTTCGGAGGACGATCTCAAGCAGGCGCTCGATGCGAATTTCTTTTCGGCGTGGAATGCGTTGCGCTTGTTTGTGCAACAAGCCGTTCACCACAAAGTGCACGCAAGCGCGGTCTTAATCGGCTCGGTTGCCGCCACTGCCGGCTTCCCGAATCACGAGGCAATTGCCAGCGCGAAGGCAGCCGTCGCGGCGCTTGCGCAGTCAGCAGCTGCAACG
>NZ_JABUMQ010000836.1:0-393 GCF_013336645.1 Myxococcus sp. CA039A
GATGGGTAAAGGAAGCAAATGGCAGCATCAAAGCAGTGGAAATTCCCGCAGCCTACCGTGCGGTTCTGGAAGAGGACCGGCCTTTTCCGCCGCTGAATGCGGATCCGTGGTTGTGCTCTTGAGGTGACAAGGATGATGGATGAATTGCTAAACCGGCAGCAGCGCTTGCAGCAGCTCATGAAGCAGCGCGGAGTGGATGCCTTTGTGATTACCCATAATGTAGGACTCTATTATTTCGCAGGCTCCATGCAAACGGGATATTTGCTGATCCCTTCCGAGGGGGAAGCCACATTCTTTGTACGGAAAAGCGTATCCCGCGCCCGCAGCGAATATGCGGGAAGGGTGGAGCCGCTGGAGTCGTTGACCGAACTTCAATCCCGGTTGGAACAGGAG
>NZ_JABUMQ010000837.1:0-392 GCF_013336645.1 Myxococcus sp. CA039A
CCATGATGCCTATGAAGCGGCAAGGAAGGCTCAAGCGGAATGGGCGCAGGTACCCCCGCATGAGAAAGCCGCACTGATGGAAAAGGCTGCAGCACTTATAGCCGAACGTCAAGAGGAGATTGTCAAATGGCTTGTGGAAGAAAGCGGAAGCTCGCAATTAAAGGCATCGATTGAAGTGGGCGCTGCCATCGGGGATGTCAAGGAAGCGGCCAAGTATTGCTTCCGGATGAATGGCGAGATTCTTCCTTCCTTTATACCGGGAAAGGAGAACCGTATTTATCGTAATCCGGTCGGTGTCGTCGGAGCGATTACACCTTGGAACTGGCCGTTCTATTTGAGTATCCGGGTGGTGGCGCCGGCGATTGCGACCGGTAACGGGATTGTATTAAAGG
>NZ_JABUMQ010000083.1:0-35474 GCF_013336645.1 Myxococcus sp. CA039A
GTGTTCCAGCGCGGGGTGGGGGGCTGCTAGAAGCGGGCTCCCGTGTCCACCCCGCACCTGGCGAGCTTGTCGTCCTTCCGTGCCTTGCGTCACAGGCAGTTCGTGGCCGTGTGGTTGGGGGCGCTCGTCTCCAACGTCGGCACGTGGATGGAGGTGCTCGCGCTGGGCGTCTTCGTCACGGAGGTGACGGGCCGCGCGGAGTGGACGGGCGGAGTGGCGGCGCTGACGTACCTGCCCTCGCTCGTGTTGTCCCCGCTGGGAGGCGCGCTGGCGGACCGCTTCGACCGGCGTGTCTTCATCTCGCTGTGTGCCGTGGCGCAGGCGCTGCTGGCGGCCTGTCTGGCGGGGCTGGCCTTCGCCGGCCACCTCACCGTGCATGCGGTGGCCGTCATCTCCCTGCTCAACGGCTGTGTGCACGTGCTGTCGGGGCCGGCCTACACGGCGCTGATTACAGGGCTGGTGCCGAAGGAGGACCTGCACAGCGCGATGACGCTGATGTCGGCGCAGTTCAACCTGGGCCGCATCCTGGGGCCGGTGTTCGCCGCGGCGCTCATGGCCTTCGGTGGTGTCGCGTGGGTGATGTTCCTCAACACGCTGTCCTTCATGGCGGTGCTGCTGGCGGTGTCCCGGGTGCACGCGGAGCCGCCCGTGGTCAGGCCCATCGAGCCCAAGGGCCTGTGGGCGGACATCGTCGAAGGCGCGCGCATGGCGCGAGGGGAGCCGGGCATCCGGATGGCGATGGTGTCGCTGTTCGCCCTGGCGCTGTTCATCTCGCCGTTCATCGCGTTGGTGCCGGTGTTCGCGCTCCAGGTGTTCGGCTCGGATGCGTCCGCCGCTTCCGCGCTCATCTCCATGCAGGGCATGGGGGCGCTGCTGGCCTCGGGCGTGGTGGGCGCGCTGGCGGTCCGTTGGGGCCGGGAGCGCGTGGTGGACCTCGCCGTGCTCGTGATGGGGCCGGTGACGGTCTTCTACTGGCTGTCCCCGACGCTGCCCGTGGCGATGGGGACCATGTTCGTGCTGGGCGCGGTGTACCTGGTGGTGATGACGGGGTTGAGCACCCGCTATCAGGAGCGCACGCCCAGGGAGCTGCAGGGGCGGGTGAGCAGCCTCGCGATGCTGCTCATCAACGTCGGGTACTCCGTGGGTGTCTGGGCCCAGGGGGCGCTCGCGGACCGGGTGGGCGTGCGCGCCGTCACCGCCAGCTCCGCGGCGCTGTTCCTCGTGGCCATGGTGGGGCTGCGCCTGCAGCGGCCTCGGACCGTGGATGTCGCGAGTACGTGACGTCCAGGGACGTGTGCTTCAGCCCGCGCCACCGGACTTGAGTGGGAGCAGTGACAGCACGCGAGCCAGCACCGCGACGCCTTCCTCGTACTCCGGAAGCTCGATGTGCTCGTTCGGCGTGTGGTCCAGCGACGAGTCACCCGGGCCATACGCGACGGTGGGCACGTTCCACGTGTCCGCCACCGTGTTCCAGTCGGACGTCCCTGTCTTCACTCGAAGCGTCGGACGTGCGCCGCGCTCGCGGATGGACTGCTTGAAAGCGCGCGTGAGGGCGTCGTTGCCCTCGGCGGAGACGGCCTGCTTTCGCGACACCGTCTTCACCGCCACATCGGGGACCTCGGCGAGACAGGCGAGCAGCGCGTCCACGTCACTGGTCGGCCCCGTGCGCACGTTGACATGGGCGGTGGCCCACTCCGTGTCTTCACCGGTGCCCGTCTGGAAGGAGAGCAGCGCGGGGAGGTCCTGCTCGAAGAGGGTGCACCCCTTGTTGCGCTCGTCGCAGCGACGACGCAGCCCGTTCCACGCGTCGACGAGATACTCCGCTGGCGCGCGGTAGCCACGGCTGGCGGTGTGACGCCGGCTGGCGCGGTACTCGAGCTCCAGGCGCAAGAGGCCCTTGTAGCCCAGGGTGATGCCGTGGGCGCCGCTGGGCTCGCCATTGACGACGAAGTCCGGCCGGTGGTGCTCGCGGGCATGCAGCGCGCCCCGGGTGATGGCCACCTCCTCCTCGACACAGCCCAGCAGGAGGAAGCGCTTGCCGGCGCGCTCCGAGTCGTCCAGCAGCTCCACGGCTTCGATGAAGGCAGCGAGCGCGCCCTTGGCGTCCACCGCCCCGCGTCCGAAGAGGCGCGTGCCTTCCAGTCGCACGGGGACTTCGCCCGGCACGGTGTCGATGTGGCCCAGCAGCGCGATGCACGTGTCTCCGTCTCCCATGCTGGCCACGGTGTTGCCCACCGGGTCCACGTGGGCCTTCCATCCGCGCTGCTCCAGTCGCCCGGCCAGCGCGCGAGAGAAGTCCGCTTCATGGTGGCTGGGGCTGTAGTGCTCCAGCATCCACCGCAACAGCTCCGGGCTCGCCTCACGGGCTCGCATGGGTCACCTTCCCGGAAGAAGTCAGCTTCGTCCCGACCTCGCCCGCGAGCGCGGACAACACGGGGCGCGGGGTGCCCGAGGCGGTGACATAGGCGGCGGACACGCCCGCCGCGAGCGCGCGCCGAGCCGCCTCCAGCTTGTAGCGCATGCGGCCCCTGGCGAAGCGCATGGCACCCTCGACGTCGTCACTCTGGCGGATGAGCGTCGATGCGTTGGCCGGGTCCTCCAGGAGGCCCGCCACGTTGGAGAGCATCACCAGCGCCCGAGCCCCCATCACCGCGGCGATGGCCGCGGCCACCTGGTCCGCGTCCACGTTCACCAGCGTCCCGTCCTCCGTCACCGCGGGAGGGCACACGACGGGCGTCTGCCCTGCCTCCAGCAGCACGTTCAGCAGCCGCGCATTCACCTCGCTGATCTCCCCCGCGAGGTGGCTCCGGTCGATGCGGGTGCGCTCCCCGTCCTGGAGCTTCAGCGGAGGCCGTCGTCGGGCGACGAGCACCCGTCCATCCGCGCCGCACAGGCCGAGCGCCGAGACGCCCCGGGCCAGCAGCGCGAGCACCGCGCGCTTGTTGACGTCGCCCACCCACGCCATCGTCAGCACGCGCAGCGTGGCCTCGTTCGTCAGTCGCACCACGTTGCCGGAGGCGGTCAACGCCTCGGTGCGCGCCATGCCCAGCGAGGTCAGCAGGGCATCACCGGCCTCGGAGCCACCATTCACCACGATGACGCGCTCGCCCTGGCGCCGCAGCTCCGCCACGTCCGCGCAGACGTTGTCCAGGTCCACGCCCGCGGCGCCGCCAATCTTCACCACCAGCGGCGCGCGGCCTTCATCGACCTGGGACGCGGTGCTCATCCGATGACGCTCGCGCCGCCGTCGACGAGCTGCACCGTGCCGGTGATGAACGACGCGCGCTCGCTCGCGAGGAACGCCGCCGCCGCCGCGAACTCCTCCGGAAGCCCCACGCGCTTCAGCGGAATGTGCGCCGCCATGGCCCGCAGGCTGGCCTCCACGTCCGCGCCGCCCGTGCCCGCCGTGCGCTCCACCGGAGGCGTGCGGGTGTAGCCGGGGGCGAGCACGTTGACGGTGACGCCGCAGTCGCCCAGCTCCTGCACCAGCGCGGACGCGAAGCCGACGATGCCCAGCCGCGCCGTGCCGGAGAGGGCGAAGCGCGCGACGGGCCGCACCACCGTCTCCGAGGTGATGAGCAGCAGCCGTCCCCACTGCGCGGCCTTCATGTACGGCAGCGCCGCCAGGGCCAGGTTGATGGCCGGCAGCATCACCGTGTCGATGGCCTCCTGGTACGCCACGATGTCGAACTTCGTGGCGGGGCCCGGCGGGGGGCCCGCGCTGTTCGTCACCACGATGTGGGGACCGCCCAGCTTGCCGGCCACGTCCTCCACCCAGGCGCGCGTGGCGCCGTGTTCACGCAGGTCCACCCGCGTGGCCAGGACCCTGTTGCCACGAGCCAGTCCGCGCAGGTGCTGCTCTGCGCGAGCGAGCCGGTCCGCGTCGCGCGCGCCGATGGCGACGTGCGCGCCTTCCTTGACCAGCTCCTCGGCCACGGCGAGCCCCAAGCCACTGGAACCCCCGGCGATGAGCGCGACCTTATTGGCGAGTCCCAGTTCCAAGTGTCTCCCTCCCTGCGTCACCAGCGTTCACGACGGGCTCCGGCCCTGGAACGACCTGCGCGGGCGCCGGAGGTCCCCTGTAGCCATACCGCCCCGTCAGCGGCCACGAGAGCGCGGACACCAGGGCCTTCACCCGAGGCGCCAGCTCCTTGCGCCACGCATCGTCACCGGGCCTCAGCAGCGTGGAGCCGCTCAGGAAGCGGTCCGGGTTGCCGGTGACGGTGTGGTTGCGCCCGAGCACCACTGTGCGGCCCTTCACCGGGTTGACGGCGCGGTCCTCCTGGATGAGCTTCAAGAGCGAGTCGATGGTGGCGGCGGGTGAGGCAATGAAGTCCTCGTACCGCAGGAACAGCGAGCGCTCCGGGTGGCGCCGCGTCACGAGCTCCGAGGCCACGTTGAAGCCGAACCAGTACGCGGTGCTGCGCGCGGCGGACATGGGGACGACGTACTGCTTCGTCTTCGTCCACGAGTGCGCGACGGCGCGCGGGTCCCGTACCAGATGGAGGTAGTACGGCGAGATTCCGCTCACGTGCGGCAACAGCGCCGCCTCCGAGGGGAACTTGCCGCTGTCGATGATGACGTGGCTGCCGGTGGCATCGGCGATGGTGCGGTAGGTCTTCGCGAGGAGCTGCGCGTGCTCGTACAGCTCGGTCGAAGGCGTGTCCTGGCGCAGCACGCGCCACGTGTGCCGGGTGCGGACGGTGTCCTGCTGCCTGCGCACCACGCGCAGGGCGTGGGCCTCGGGGGATTCGCCAGGGAGGGCGCCCTGCTCCAGCACCTTGGACCAGAGCGGACACTGGACCAGGTGCGTGCCGCAGCCGCACAGGGTGTTGGAGCCGTTCCCGAAGGCGTTCTTCCACAGGAAGCTGAGCTCACCGGTGTGGAAGCAGCCCTCCACCTCGTTGAGCACGTTGCCGATGATGGTGCTGCCGCTGCGGCACCAACCGGTGATGTAGAGGACGGTGAGGGCGCTCATGGGGGGAGCCTTTCGCGTCAGAGGGGGTGGAGGCCCCGGAAGCCGAGGCCCTCCGTTTCAGGTCTGCCCAGCATGAGATTCAGCGCGTGCACGGCCGTGCCCGCCGCGCCCTTCACCAGGTTGTCCAACGCGGCATTCACGACGATGCGCCCGCGCTCCGCGTCCACCTCCACCGCGAGGTCGCAGTGGTTGGTGCCGGCCAGGGGCGCGGGCTCCGGGAAGGGAGACGCGCTCGCGTTGGCGCGCAGCACGTGGACGAAGGGGTGCTCGCGGTAGGTGGAGGCCAGGGCTCGCAGCGGCTCGGACGCGTCCTCCAGCTTGCGCGCCGCGAAGGCATGCACCGTGGCGAGCACGCCGCGCACGCTGGGCACCGCCGTCGCGCTGAAGTGGACGACGGGCCTCACGCCGGCGAGGCGCTCGGTGGCGCCCTCGATTTCGCCCGTGTGTCGATGCCCCACCGCGCGGTAGCAGCGCAGGGCGGAGGCTCGCTCGGGATGATGCGAGGAGCGGTCCGGTGTCGCGCCGCCGCCGGAGGAGCCCGTCTTCGCGTCGACCACGACTTCGGGCCGCACCAGCCCCGCGCGCACCAGCGGCAGCAGGGCCAGCAGGGCCGCGTGGGCCATGCAGCCGGGCACCGCGACGAAGCGGGCGTCCTTGAGGCGCGCGCCCGTCCACTCCGGCAGGCCGTAGACGAACTCGGGCATGTCCGGGGGGCGGGGCGCGCGGGGATACCAGCGCGCGTGCTCGGCGGACTCCAGGCGGAAGTCCGCGCTCAGGTCGATGATGCGCCCGGCCCGCGCGCTCACTTGCGGCCAGCGGCGAATCAGCTCGCCGGAGGGCATGCAGGACAAGAGCACGTCGCACGGCTCCAGCGCGTCATGCGGTGAGAAGCGCGGAGTGGCCAGTCCTCTCAGGTGAGGGTGTGGGAAGTCGAGCCGCTTGCCCGCGTGCTGCTCGGACGTGGCCTGGACCACCTCCACCGCCGGGTGGGCGAGCAGCAGTCGCAGCACCTCGCCGCCGGCATAACCTCCCGCTCCGAGCACCGCGACGCGTGTCATCGCATGGCCTCCACCAGGTAGCCCGCCATCAGCTCCGGCAGGGGGATGCCGGTGAACTCGATGCTCCGGGCGAACTCCACGCAGTGGTTGATTTCATTCACGAGAATCGCGCCGTCCCGCGTCTCCAGCAGGTCCACCGCGACCATCTCCCCGCCCACCGCCTTGGCCGCGCGCTCGGCGAGCTTCGCGTGGGACTCGGGGACGTCGTAGCGCTCCGGCACCGCGCCCCGGGCCGTGTTCGTCACCCAGTGCTCGGAGCGGCGGCGCATGCCACCGACGGCGCCGCCGATGACGTACACGCGCAAGTCGTAGCCGGGCTTGTCGATGTACTGCTGGACGAGCGCGACGTGGTCCTGGGCGCCGCCCATCTCGAAGCGCATGGACATCATCCCCTCGGCCGCGTGCTTGTTGTCCACGCGCGCCACCATGCGGCCCCAGGAGCCCTGCACGGGCTTCGTCACGCAGGGATAGCCGCGCTGCTCCATCTCCGCGACGCAGGCGTCCTGCTCGAAGCCCAGGAAGGACCAGGGCATGGGGACGTCGTGCTCGGCCAGCGCGAGCGTGGTGAGCGCCTTGTCGCCGCAGGTGGCGATGGAGCGCGCGGTGTTGAACACGCGGGCCCCCTTCACCTCCAGGATGGAGGACAGGTAGCGCGCGCGGGTGAAGGACATGCTGCGCATCAGCACCGGGCCGCCGTCCTTCCACGGCTCGCGGTTCAGCGGGAGCACCAGGTCCGTGTCCGCGTGGGTCTCCACGGAGCAGCCGCGTCCGCGAAGCGCGTCGACGAGCATCCGCTCCTCGGTGCGCATCCGTGTGTAGACGAGGTGGACCTCGTGGCGACGCATCATCCCCTCCTGGCCGCGGGTGCCAGCGCCGTGAGCCGGGGGCGGGGCAGGGCGGTGAGAATCGAGTCGACCAGGGCGGCGCTCTCTAGCCCATGTCGTTGCAGCAAGGCCTCGTGCGTGCCCGCCGTGGAGTCGTAGCGGTCCTGGATTCCCGCGCGGACCACGCGGCGGCCCAGGCCGTGGGTGGCCACGCTCTCGCACACCGCGCCGCCCAGTCCTCCGAGGATGGAGTGCTCCTCCACCGTGACGAGCAGCCGCGTGCGCTCGGCCGTCTCCAGAATCGCCTCTTCGTCGAAGGGCTTGAGCGTGTGGAGGTTCACCACGCGCGCGGACACCCCCTGCGTCTCCAGTCGCGTCGCCACGTCCAGCGCCACGCTCACGCCGACCTCGCCATGGGCGATGATGCCGACGTCGCTGCCTTCACGCAGGCACATGGCGCGCCCGAGCGCGAACGCGGGCCGCGCCACGTCCAGCCGGGAGACGCGGTTGCGGCCGAGCCGCAGGTACACCGGCCCTTCCATTTCCAGCAGGGCGCGCGTCGCCTGAATCGTCTCCAGCCCGTCCGCCGGAGACACCACCGTCATGCCCGGCATGGCGCGAAGAATCGCCAGGTCCTCGATGGCGTGGTGCGTGGGCCCGAAGAACGCGCCGGACAGGCCGCCGTAGTCGCAGACGAGCTTCACGTTCGCCCGCCCATAGGCGAGCCCCAGCCGCACCTGCTCGCACGCGCGCATCGCCCCGAAGGGCGCGAAGGTGTGGGCGAAGACGACGTGCCCGGTGGCGGCCATGCCACACGCGATGTCGAGCATCGCCGCCTCGCAGATGCCCAGGTTGATGAAACGTCCCGGGTGCCGCGCGGCGAACGGGTCTCCTCCACCCGCGAGGTCCGCCTCCAGCAACACGACGCGCGGCTCCACGTCCGCCAGTCGCGCCAGGGTGTGTCGGAACACCTGCCGGTTGGCCAGGGACGGTTGCTCGCGCAGCCAGTCCTGGGGCGACGTCAAGAGGTCGGCGCCGCTGGACGTCGTGGAGCTCGTCATGGCGTCACCTCTCCCATGGAGGCGAGCGCGCGGCGAAGCTGCTCGGCGTTGAACGTCGCGTAGTGCGGTCCCTTGCCGCGCAGCATGGGTACACCCGCGCCCTTCTGCGTGTTGGCGACAATCGCGCGAGGTCCGTCACAGGGCGCCTCCAGCGCGGCCCCCAGCGCTTCCAGGTCATGCCCGTCCACCTCGACGGTGCTCATTCCGAAGGCGCGCAGCCGCTCCACCAGGGAGGCCTGGGACAGGATGGCCTCCGTGGGGCCATCGTTCTGTCCGCCGTTGCGGTCGACCAGCACCGTGAGTTGCGACAAGCGGTGCTGCGCGGCGACTTGCATCGCCTCCCAGTTGGAGCCCTCGCCCATCTCCCCGTCTCCACACACGACGAACACGCGGTTGGAACGCTGCCGCAGCCGGTAGCCCAGGGCCAGCCCCACGCCCAGCCCCACGCCGTGTCCCAGGCTTCCCGTGGGAAACTCAACGCCCGGCACCGCCGCATTCACGTGTCCGGTGAAGGGGCTTCCGTCAGCGTTGTATCGTTGCACCAGGTCTTCAGTGTCGACGAAGCCGAACTCGGCGAGCGCGGCGTAGAGGCCCGCGGCTGCGTGGCCCTTCGACAGGATGAGCGAATCGCGCTCCTCCCAGCGGGGCTCTCGCGGACGGAACTTCATCACCCGCCCCAGCAACACCACCAACAGCTCCACCATCGACAGCGAGCCACCGAGGTGGCAGCCGACGGACGTGGCGGCGAGCCGGAGGATGGTCCGGCGAATGCGTCTGGCGCGCTCCTCGAGAGGTACCTGGACCATGGATTTCTGCGCCTTTCATTCCAAGCTAGGAAACCAGGAGCGCGCCCGTCAATGTGAGTGATGCGACCTTGGGGTGTAGACATGTGAGCTTTCGCTGTCTTGCTGGTTTTACACGCGAATCGCTATGGTCCCACGCGGTCGAGGACGGTCTCACGGTGCACGGAGGGTGCGGATATGGACGCACGGTTCGGAAGCGGCCCCTCGTTGGAGCAGGCGGCGCTGTACCGGAGCAAGGGGTGGTGGCGTGACGAGACGGTGCTCGACGACTTGCGTCGAGCGGTGCGGACGCACCCGGACAAGACGGCCATCGTCGCGGCCCGCTACTTCGCCAAGGACGTCACGCGGCTGAGCTACGCGGAGCTGGGGCGCTACGTGGAGCGCTTCGCGGGCGCGCTCGTGTCGCTGGGCGTGGGCCGGGGCGAGCTGGTGGCGGTGCAGTTGCCCAACTGGTGGCAGTTCACCGCGTTGGCGCTGGCGTGCGCGCGCATCGGCGCCGTCGTCGCGCCCATTCCCCCGGACTACCGGCGTCGCGAGGTGGAGTTCATCCTCGGCAGGACGGAGTCATCCGTCTACGTAGGACCCCTGAGTTGGAGCGGGCACTCGCACCGGGACATGTTGCGCGAGGCGGCGCGCGCGCTGCCGTCACTCAAGCACCGCGTCTTCATCGGGGCGGGCGAGCAGGCGTCGGAGGCGGGCGAGCTGGATTTCGACGCGTACTTCGTCGCCCGGCACTGGGAGGACTCGACGTCGAAGGCGGAGCTGGACGCGCGCTCGGCGCGCCCGGACGACGTGTGCAACGTCCTCTATACGTCGGGGACGACGGGCGAGCCCAAGGGCGTCATCCACTCGCACAACACCAACTTCGGCATCACCCGCGCGCTGGTCGAAACCATGGCGCTGGGCGCCGACGACGTGGTGTGTCTGCCCTCGTTGCTCACCGCCTCCAGCGGATTTACCTACCTGTACCTGATGCCGGTGTTGCTGGGCGCGACGGCTGTCTACATGGACGTGGGGGACCCGGAGCTCACGCTGCGCTGCATCGAGGAGCACGGCGTCACGTTCATGTATGGGATTCCCACGTACGTGATGAATGTCATCGCCGCGAAGAAGAAGCGGGGCGGAGACACCTCGTCGTTGCGGCGGCTGTCCACCGGCTCCATCCCCGTGCCTCCGCACCTCATCGCCGCGGTGCGCGAGAGCTTCGGCGTGCCGCTGCACACGCTGTGGGGGATGACGGAGAACGGCGCGGTGACGATTACGCGACGGGAGGATCCGCCGGACTGGCCTTCCAACAGCGACGGCAGGCCCGTGGACTGGATGGAGGTGAAGATTGTTCCCGCGCTGGCGGAAGACGGCTCGCCCTATCCGGAGGGCACCGGCCGACTGCTCGTCCGAGGAGCCAGCCAGTGCCTGGGCTACTTCAAGCGCGAGGACATCTACCGCGCGTGTGTCGACGAAGAGGGCTGGTTCGACACGGGAGACCTGGCGCGGGACGACGGGCGTGGGGGCATCCGCATCGTCGGACGGCTCAAGGACGTCATCTTCCGCTATGGCCAGAAGGTGCCCGTGGTGGAGGTGGAGTCCGCGCTGTACTCGCATCCGAAGGTGCGGGAGGTGGCCGTCATCGGTCACTCGGACGACCGCATCGGCGGTGAGCGCGTCTGCGCCGTGGTGGTGCCGCGCGACGAGACGCCGACGTTGGATGAGCTGCGAGCCCACCTGAAGGGCCTGGGCATGTCGAATCAGTACTGGCCCGACAGGCTGGAGGTCGTCGAGGAGATGCCCAAGACGCCGTCGGGGAAGATTCGCAAGTACCTGCTGCGCGAGCGTTTGAAGGGGCCCACCGCGAAGGTGGGCTGAGCATGTCCCCGACCATGATGAGGAGCACACGTGAGCACTGAGTCGAGCACCACGCCGTTGGTGCGACAGCTCGCCGGGTATTGGCGGGAGCTGCTGGGGGCGGAGGTCGTGAAGCCGGAGGACCACTTCCTGGAGATTGGCGGCAACTCGCTGATGGCGACGATGCTGGCCAATCGAATCGAAGAGGAGCTGGGCATCCAGCTCTCCATGGTGGACCTGTTCAACACGCTGGAGCACGTGGCCGCCGTCTGCGAGGAGCAGCTGCGCGAGCAGGGCCGCACCTTCCCCGCGGCCTGAAGTCGTCCAGGAGGCGGGCCTTCTCCCGCCATCGTCTCCGAGTGACTGTTCGGGGACTCAAGCTTCACGCCTTCACGAAGCACCAGGTGTCGGTCTCACCGACGCGGGCCTTCGTGTCTTCCGAGATTCGTCTTCTTGAGTTTGAGGTGTCGACATGTCCGCGAATGAGCCGAAGCCCGCGAGCCCTCGTGTTCGCAGGCCGCCCCCCGTGGTGCCCGTTCATCGGGAGGGGCCTCCGCCGCTCTCCTTCGCGCAGCGTCGCATGTGGTTCCTCTCGCGGTTGGACCCGTCGGGCTTCGCCTACAACGCGCCCTTCTTCGCGCGGCTCAAGGGATGTCTCGATGTATCAACGCTGGAGCGCGCGCTGACGGAGGTGGTGCGCCGGCACGAAGCGCTGCGGACGACCTTCACGGAGGTCGAAGGCGAGCCGGTGCAGTGCATCGCGCCCGACGCGCCGGTGTCGCTGACCGTGGAGCGACTGGAGGGGCCGGAGCGGGAGCACGAGGCCCGGCGACTCGCGGAGGAGGAGGCACGGCGTCCGTTCGATTTGGGCACGGGGCCGATGCTGCGCGCGCGGCTGTTGCGCCTGGAGGAAGAGGAGCACGTGTTGCTCCTGACGCTGCACCACATCTCGTGTGACGGCTGGTCGCTGTCGTTGCTGGAGCGGGATTTGCGCGAGCTGTACGGCGCCTTCCTCGATGGCCGCGTGGCGACGCTGCCCGCGCTGACGGTGCAGTACGCGGACCATGCGGTGTGGCAGCGCGAGTGGCTGAAGGGGGAGGTGCTGGAGGAGCAGCTCACGTGGTGGAAGAAGCACCTCGACGGAGCCTCGCCCGCGCTGGAACTGCCGACGGACCGACCGAGACCTCCGGTGCAGTCGGCCCGGGGCGCGGTGCTGGGGATGCCGTTGCCCGCCGAGCTGATGAAGGCGCTGCACGAGCGGTGCAAGCAGGAGGCGGTGACGCCGTTCATGTTGTGGCTGGCGAGCCTCCAGGCGTTGCTGTCGCGGCACAGCGGGCAGCCCGACGTGGTGGTGGGCACGCCCATCGCGGGGCGCAACCGGCGCGAAGTGGAGGGGCTCATCGGTTTCTTCGCCAACACGCTGGCGCTGCGCGTGGACGTGGATGGAAACGAGTCCTTCAAGTCGCTCTTGGGACGGGTGCGTCAGGCGTGCCTGGGGGCGTACCAGCACCAGGACGTGCCCTTCGAGCGACTGGTGGATGCGCTGCGGCCGGTGAGGGACTTGAGCCGCTCGCCGTTGTTCCAGGTGCTGCTCGTGCTCCAGAGCGCGCCGCCGTTGGTGCGACTGGCGGGGCTGGAGTCGCGCGACGTGGACTTCGAGCCGGGCGTGGCGAAGTTCGACCTCACGCTCTTCGTGCGCGAGACGCCGGAGGGCTGGGTCTCGCTGTGGGAGTACAGCACGGCGCTGTTCGACGAGGCGACGGTGCGCAGGCTCGCCGGCCACCACGTGGCGCTGCTGAAGGGCGTGCTGGAGGACCCGGAGCGCAAGGTCGGGCAGGTGGACCTCCTGGATGAGGAGGAGCGGCGGAAGGTGTTGGAGAAGTGGTCGTGGCAGGAGGAGCACCAGCACCCATCGTGGTTGATGCATCGGCGGGTAGAGGCGCAGGCGGCGCGCACGCCCTCGGCAGTGGCGGTGACGAATGGCGGCGGCTTTCTGACGTACGTGCAACTGGAGCAGCGGGCCAATCAGCTCGCGCACCACTTGATGGCGTTGGGGGTTCGCCCTGGAAGCGTGGTGGGGCTGTGCCTGGAGCGAAGCAGCCTCGACCTGCCGGTGGCGGTGCTGGCGACGCTGAAGACAGGAGCGGCGTGCCTTCCATTGGACCCTGGCTATCCGCCGTCGCGACTGGCGCGAATGCTCGATGACGTGGCCGCGCCGGTGGTGCTGGTGCATGCCTCGTTGGAGCATGCGTTGCCCGAGGAGGGCACGGCGCGGAGGGTGCGACTGGCGGAGGAGACCGCGCGCATCGCGGAGCAATCCACCGTGGCGCCCGGGTGGGTGTTGTCGCCCGAGCTTCCCTGCTACGTCCTCTTCACGTCGGGGAGTACGGGGAGGCCCAAGGGCGTGACGATGTCCCATCGTGCGTTCGGCACGCTGGTGAACTGGCAGTTGGCGAGCACGTCGGCGCCTGGGGCGAGGACGCTCCAGTTCGCCTCGCTGAGCTTCGACGTGTCCTTCCAGGAGCTGTTCTGCACGCTGGGCGAGGGCGGCACGCTCGTCCTCGTCTCGGCGGCGACGCGTCAGGACCCCGCGACGTTGATGGCGTACCTGCGGGAGCACCGCGTGGAGCGGCTCTTTGTGCCCTTCGTGGCGCTTCAGGCGCTCAGTGAGCGGGCCCGACACGAGACGGAGTTGCCGCCGCTGCGCGAAGTGGTGACTGCGGGAGAGCCGTTGCAGGTGACGCCCGCGGTGGTGTCGTTCTTCGAGCGGCTGCCGGGGTGCGTGCTGGAGAACCAGTACGGCCCCACGGAGACGCACGTGGTGACGGCGTGGAGAGCGAAGGGTCCGCCCTCGACGTGGCCGGTGTTGCCTCCGGTGGGCAGGCCCATCGTCCCCGCGACGGTGTTGGTGCTGGATGCGTGGGGCGCTCCGTGCCCCATCGGTGTGACGGGAGAGGTGTGCGTGGGAGAGCGGAGCCTCGCGCACGGCTACTGGGGGCGGCCGGAGCTGACGGCGGAGCGCTTCGTTCCGAACATCCTGGACAGGGACCGGGACGGGCGCCGCATCTACCGCACGGGAGATCGGGGGCGGTGGCTGGCGGATGGGAACCTGGAGCTTCAGGGGCGCGCGGATGAGCAGGTGAAGGTGCGCGGCTTCCGCGTGGAGTTGGGCGAGGTGGAGGTGGCGCTGAAGGAACTTCCCGGCGTGACGGACGCGGCGGTGGTGGTGCGGCGAACGGGCGGGGGAGAGAAGCAACTGGTGGGCTACGTCGTGCGGCCCGAGTCCTCGGACGCGGAGGCACTGACGCGCCGGCTGGCGAATCAGTTGCCCGAGTCCTCGGACGCGGAGGCACTGACGCGCCGGCTGGCGAATCAGTTGCCCGAGTCCTCGGACACGGAGGCACTGAAGCGCCGGCTGGCGAATCAGTTGCCCGAGTCCTCGGACGCGGAGGCACTGACGCGCCGGCTGGCGAATCAGCTGTCCGAGTCCTGGGACGCGGAGGCTCTGACGCGCCGGCTCGCGAATCAGTTGCCCGAGCCCTGGGACGCGGAGGACCTGAAGCGTCGACTGGCGAAGCGGCTCCCCGAGTACATGGTGCCGGGCGTGCTGGTTCGGCTGGAGGCGCTTCCGCTGACGCCCAGCGGAAAGGTGAATCGCCGCGCGCTGCCGGAGGTGGACTCGCGACGAGCGGAGGGGGGAGCCCGCTACGAGGCGCCGCGTGATGCGCTGGAGCGGAGGCTGGCGGAAGTCTGGCAAGAGGTACTGGGTGTCCCGCTCGTGGGCGTGAGGGATGACTTCTTCGCGCTCGGTGGGCACTCGCTGCTGGCGACGCGTGTGGTGTCGCGACTCCGGGATGCCCTGGGCCACGACGTGCCCGTGCGACTGCTGTTCGAGGCGCCCACGGTGGAGGCCCTCGCCGAGCGACTGGGGGCGCAGGGAGGACACGCGCGGTTGCCGGTGCTGACGCGAGCCGCGCGGCCCGTGGACCCGCCCTTGTCATTCGCGCAGCGACGCCTGTGGTTCCTCGCGCAGCTCGACGAGGGAGGACATTCGTACAACCTGCCCTTCGTCGTCCGACTCCATGGTGCGTTGAAGGTGGAGGCCCTGGAGCGGGCACTCGCGGAGGTGGTCCGCCGACACGAAGCGCTGCGCACGAGCTTCGTGGAAGTGGGTGGTGAGCCCGTCCAGCGCGTCGCCGTGGATGTCGGCGTGCCCTTGCAGGTGGAGTCGGTGGAGGGCGCCGACGACGTGGAAGAGGCCGTGCGGCGTCGCGTGGTGAGGGAGGTCCAGGCGCCGTTCGATGTGGCGCGGGCTCCCTTGCTCCGCGCGACGTTGCTGCGAACGGGCGGCGAGGAGCAGGTGCTTGTGGTGGTGCTGCACCACCTGGTCGCGGATGGATGGTCGCTGGGCGTGCTCACCCGCGAACTGGATGCGCTCTATGGCGCGGCCGTGAAAGGCGAGGCGGCGAAGTTGCCCGAGCTGCCCGTGCAGTACGCGGACTACACGGTGTGGCAGCACGAATGGTTGAAGGGAGACGTGGAGGCATCGCAGCTCTCCTGGTGGCGCGAGGCGCTGACGGGAGCACCCCCGGTGTTGGAGCTGCCCACGGACCGGCCGAGGCCCGCGGTGCAGGGGTACCGAGGCGCGAGCGTGCCGGTGCGGTTGTCCTCGGAGCTGAGCGAGGCGCTGCGACAGTTGAGCCGGAGAGAGGGCGCCACGCTGTACATGACGCTGCTGGCGGGCTTCCAGGTGTTGCTGGCGCGCTACAGCGGACAGTGGGACGTGGTGGTGGGCTCACCGGTGTCGGGGCGGACGGCGAGGGAGACGGAGGGGCTGATGGGCTTCTTCGTCAACACGCTGGCCCTGCGCGCACGGCCGGATGCGGCGTCCTCCTTCCAGGCGTTCCTGCGTCAGACGAAGGAGACGGTGCTCGGGGCACTCGCGCACCAGGACGTGCCTTTCGAGAGGCTGGTGGAGCACCTCCGCCCGGAGCGGGACTTGAGCCGCTCGCCGTTGTTCCAGGTGCTCTTCACGTTGCAGGAGGCCGCGCCGCTGCTCACCCTGCCGGGTGTCACCGCGAGCCCCTGGGACTTCGCGAGCACCATCGCCAAGTTCGACCTGGAGCTGTTGCTGGTCGATGCGCCGGGAGCGGCTGTCGAAGGCCAGCTCATCTACAACGCGGACCTCTTCGAGCCGTCCACTGTCCAACGCATCGCGGAGTGTTTCCTGGAGCTGTTGCGCAACCTCTCCGGCCGACCCGAGGCGCGACTGTCGGCGCTTCCGCTCCTGCCCGCGGCCGAGCGCCAGCGAGTGCTGGAGGCGTGGAACCAGACGGCGGTGGAGTTCCCGCGAGAGGGATGCGTCCATCACCTCTTCGAGGAGCAGGTGTTGCTGCGTCCGGACGCGGTGGCGCTGGAGTTCGGTGCGCAGCGGCTGAGCTACCGGGAGCTGGAGGCGCGGGCCAATCAACTGGCGTGGGCGCTGAAGGCGCGTGGCGTCGGCGTGGATGTGCTGGTGGCGGTGTGCCTGGAGCGCTCGGTGGAGCTCATCGTGTCGCTGCTGGCCATCCTGAAGGCCGGTGGTGCGTATGTACCCCTGGACTCCAGCTATCCGGCGCGGCGGCTGGAGCAGATGTTGGAGGACACGACGCCTCGGCTGCTCATCACCACGCGCGCCTTGCTGGAGCAACTGCCCCAGGAGGGACGCCCGGAGTTGATGTTGTTGGAGGAAGAGCGGCTGGCGGACCTGCCGACGACGGCGCCACGCATGCCGGTCTCGGGGCGAAACCTGGCGTATGTGGACTTCACGTCGGGGAGCACGGGGCGCCCCAAGGGTGTGGCCGTCGAGCACCGGGGCGTGCTGCGGTTGTTGTACGGAGCGCCGTACGCGCGACTGGGGCCGGAGGAGACGTTCCTGCTCATCGCGCCCATCTCCTTCGATGCGTCGACGTTGGAGGTGTGGGGGCCGCTGTGCCTGGGTGGAAGGCTGGTGGTCTTCCCACCGCGCTCGCCCAGCGAGCTGGACCTGCTGACGGACGTGCTCCATCGGCACTCCGTCACGTTGTTGCACCTGACGGCGGGACTGTTCAGCCAGATGGTGGAGCTGGGGATGGACGGGTTGAAGGGCGTGCGCCAGCTCCTGACGGGTGGAGACGTGGTGTCCGCGCCGCACGTGAAACGCGTGCTGGAGGAGTTGAAGATTCCGGTGACGGCCTGCTACGGGCCGACGGAGAGCACGCTCTTCACTTCGGTCCATCGGATGACTCGAGTGGAGGACGTGGGCGCGTCGGTGCCCATTGGTCGGCCCATCGGCAACACGCAGGTCTACGTGCTGGATGCGGGGATGGAGCCCGTTCCGGTGGGCGTGGCGGGCGAACTGTTCATCGGGGGTGATGGCCTCGCGCGAGGGTATCTGCGCCAGCCCGATGTGACGGCGGACCGCTTCATTCCGAATCCCTTCAGCGCGGTGCCGGGGGAGCGGCTCTATCGCACCGGAGACCTGGCGCGCTTTCGCCCGGACGGGGTGCTGGAGTTCCTGGGGCGGCGTGACAGCCAGGTGAAGGTGCGGGGCTACCGCATCGAGCTGGCCGAGGTGGAGGCGTCGCTCCTCGCGCATCCAGCGGTGAAGGACGGGTTGGTGGTGGTGCGGGACGGCGCGGGAGGCAAGCGACTGGTCGCGTACTACGTCGAACACGCGCAGGCGCCCGAGGCACCTCGGGTGCGGGACTGGCTGAAGCAGAAGCTCCCCGAGTTCATGGTGCCCTCGGCCTTCGTGAAGCTGGCGGCGCTCCCGCTGACGGCGAACGGGAAGGTGGACCGAAAGGCCCTGCCGTCACCGGAGCAGGAGGGGTCGGGCGTGGAGGCGATGCAGGGGCCTCGGACGGTGATGGAGTCGCTGGTGGCGCGCATCTGGATGCCGCTGCTCGGAGTGGCGAGGGTGGGCGTGAAGGACGACTTCTTCGCGCTCGGTGGTCATTCGTTGCTGGCGACGCGAGTGGTGTCGCGGCTCCGGGCGGCGCTCGGTCGTGATGTGCCGGTGCGACTGGTGTTCGAGGCGCCCACCGTGGAGGCCCTGGCCGAGCGACTCGAAGTCGTGAAGGCAAGTGCGCAGCGCGTGAGCACCCCTGTGCCGGTGCGAGTGTCGAGACACTCCGCGATGCCGCTGTCGTTCGCACAGCAGCGTCTGTGGTTCCTGGGGAAGCTCGACGCCGGAGGGTATTCGTACAACCTGCCGTTCGTCGTCCGGCTGCGAGGCTCGCTGGACCTCAAGGCGCTGGAGCAGGCGCTCGCGGTGTTGGTGCGGAGGCACGAGGCGCTGCGCACGACGTTCGAGGAAGTGGAAGGCGAGCCGGTGCAGCGCATCGCTTCGGATGTGGCGGTGCCGCTGTCCGTGGTGGAGGTGACAGAGGACGCCACGCGCGGCCAGGTGGAGACGCTATCGAGGCAGTCGTTCGACCTGGGCACGGGCCCGCTGCTGCGAGTGACGCTGCTGAAGCTGAGCGAGCAGGAGCACGTGTTGGTGCTGGTGCTGCACCACATCGTCGCGGACGGCTGGTCGATGGGAGTGCTCACGAAGGAGCTGGAGACGCTCTACAGCGCGCAGGTGAAGGGCCGCGAAGCAACGTTGCCGGAGTTGCCCGTGCAGTACGCGGACTACGCGGTGTGGCAGCGGGAGTGGCTGAAGGGGGAGGTGTTGGAGGAGCAGTTGTCGTGGTGGAGGGCGAGGCTTGCGGGAGCCTCTGAGGTGCTGGAGGTACCGACAGACCGACCGAGGCCGGCGGTGCAGGGGTATCGCGGTGCGAGTGTGGCGGTAAAGCTGTCCTCGGAGCTGAGCGAGAAGCTGAAGCGCTTGAGTCGGCAGGAGGGCGTGACGCTGTACATGACGCTGCTGGCGGGCTTCCAGGTGCTGCTGGCGCGCTACAGCGGACAGTGGGACGTGGTGGTGGGCTCGCCGGTGTCAGGGCGGACGACGAAGGAGGTGGAGGGGCTGATTGGCTTCTTCGTGAACACGCTGGTGGTGAGGACGGAGGCGTCGGGTGAGCTGACGTTCCGCGAGATGCTGGGGCGAGTGAAGGAGTCGGTGCTCGGGGCCTTCGGGCACCAGGAGGTGCCGTTCGAGAAGCTGGTGGAGGCGTTGCAGTCGAGCCGTGACTTGAGTCGCGCGCCCCTGGTCCAGATTGCCTTTGGCTTGAATGGGCCCGCTGAGTTGCCGGTGCTGCCGGAGTTGTCCTCGTCTGAGGTGACGTACGAGCCGGGCATGGCGAAGTTCGACCTCGCGCTGTCGGTGCGTGAGGACGCGGAGGACCTGACGGGCTTCTGGGAACTCAACTCGGACCTGTTCGACGCGGCGACCGTGGAGCGCATGGCGGCCCACTTCCAGCAAGTCCTGGAGGCGGCGGTGGAGAATCCGGAGGCGAGGCTGAACGCGCTTCCGATGTCAGGGCATCGCGAAGTGCCGGTGAAGGTGCCGGTTGTTCGTCTCCAGGCTCGGCGGTTGGACCGGCTGGCTCCGGAGGTCGTGCCGGAGGGATTCATCGCTCCGCGGACGGCCATCGAGGAACTGGTGGCGGGAGTCTGGGCTCCACTGCTGGGAGTGAGGCACGTGGGGGCCGAAGACAACTTCTTCGAGCGGGGAGGGCACTCGCTGCTGGTGATGCAGGTGGCCTCGCGATTGCGCGAGGTGCTGGGCCGAGAGGTGTCGGTGCGGACGCTCTTCGAGGCGCCCACTGTCGCCACGCTGGCCAGGAGTCTGGAGAGCGGTGGTACCGGGCAAGGACGGCCAGCGCTGGTGCCCACGACTCGCACGGAGGCTCCGCCCCAGTCGTTCGCACAGCAGCGCCTGTGGTTCCTGGACCGGCTTGAGCCGAACAGCCCGCTCTACAACATTCCCCTCGCGATACGACTGACGGGGGCGCTGGACGTCGCGGCCCTGGAGCGCTCCTTCCACACGTTGGTCCGTCGCCACGAGTCCCTGCGGACGACCTTCGAGCAAGGCGGCGAAGGGGCGGTGCAGCACATCCAGCCCTTCGCGCCAGTGGCGCTGCGAGTGGTGGACCTGAGTGGCCTCGCCGTCGAGACCCGAGAGCAACAGGCACTCCGACTGGGGGGCGAGGAAGGACGGCGTCCGTTCGACCTGGGCACGGGCCCGCTGCTGCGAGTGACGCTGCTGAAGCTGAGCGAGCAGGAGCACGTGCTGGTGCTGGTGCTGCACCACATCGTCGCGGACGGCTGGTCGATGGGAGTGCTCACGAAGGAGCTGGAGACGCTCTACAGCGCTCAGGTGAAGGGCCGCGAAGTGACGCTGCCGGAGTTGCCGGTGCAGTACGCGGACTACGCGGTGTGGCAGCGAGAGTGGCTGAAGGGGGAGGTGCTGGAGGAGCAGTTGTCGTGGTGGAGGGCGAGGCTTGCGGGAGCCCCAGAGGTGCTGGAAGTGCCGACGGACCGACCGAGGCCGGCGGTGCAGGGGTATCGCGGTGCGAGCGTGGCGGTGAAGCTGTCCTCGGGGCTGAGCGAGAAGCTGAAGCGCTTGAGTCGGCAGGAGGGCGTGACGCTGTACATGACGTTGCTGGCGGGCTTCCAGGTGCTGCTGGCGCGCTACAGCGGACAGTGGGACGTGGTGGTGGGCTCACCGGTGTCGGGGCGGACGACGAAGGAAGTGGAGGGGCTGATTGGCTTCTTCGTGAACACGCTGGTGGTGAGGACGGAGGCGTCGAGCGAGCTGACATTCCGGGAGATGTTGAGGCGTGTCCGGGACGCGGTCCTGGGAGCGCTCACGCACCAGGAGGTGCCGTTCGAGAAGCTGGTGGACGCGTTGCAGTTGTCTCGCGACTTGAGCCGCTCGCCGTTGGTGCAGGTGTCCTTCGCGCTCCAGAGTGCGCCGTCCGGAGACTTGTCGTTGCCGGGGCTCACGCAGCAGCCGATGGACCTGGGAACGAGGACCGCCAAGTTCGACCTCGCGTTGTCCATGGGAGAGGACGCGGAGGGACTGTCAGGCACCTGGGAGCTGAACACGGACCTGTACGACACGGCGACCGTGGAGCGCATGGCGACGCACTACCAGCGGTTGCTGGAGGCGGTCGTCGAGGTGCCGGAGGCGACCCTGCGTGCGCTGCCGATGCCTGGGCATCGTGAGGTGCAGGAGAAGGCTGTCGGTTCCCGCATCCAGTCACGCCAAGGCGAGCGCGTGATTCCGGAGCAGGGGTTGGAGGACTTCATCGCGCCCAGGACCGCGATGGAGGAGCTGGTGGCGGAGACCTGGGTCCCGCTGCTGGGCGTGAAGCGGTTGGGTGCGGAGGACAACTTCTTCGAACGGGGAGGGCACTCGCTGCTGGTGATGCAAGCCGCGTCGCGGCTGCGGGCGGCGTTGGGGCACGAGGTTCCGGTGCGCATGCTCTTCGAGGCACCCACGGTGTCCTCGTTGGCCACGAGTCTGTCCGTGTTGGCGCGGGGTGGGCTCGGGGTTCGGAGTCCGCCGCTGCTCCCCGCATCGCGGGTGGATGCACCACCCCTGTCTTTCGCGCAGCAGCGCTTGTGGTTCCTCGACCGGCTGGAGCCGAACAGCCCGCTCTACAACATCGCCCTGGCCGTGACGATGGAGGGCGTGCTCGACATTGGCGCGCTGGAGAAGGCGTTCCATGCGCTGGTTCACCGCCACGAGTCCCTGAGGACGACGGTCCGACAGGTTGCGCTCGGTGCGGTCCAGCACATCAGTCCTTCCATGGCGGTCCCGCTGCCCGTGGTGGACCTGCGCGGGCTGCCCGTGGAGGCCCGAGCGCATGAAGCCTTGAGGCTCGGGATGCAGGAGGAACGGCGTCCTTTCGACCTGGGCACGGGTCCGCTGCTGCGAGTGACGCTGCTGAAGCTGAGCGAGCAGGAGCATGTGCTGGTGCTGGTACTGCACCACATCGTGTCCGACGGTTGGTCGATGGGCGTGCTCACGAAGGAGCTGGAGGCGCTCTACACCGCCCATGCGAAGGGCGGGGACGCGGCGTTGCCGGAGTTGCCCGTGCAGTACGCGGACTACGCGGTGTGGCAGCGAGAGTGGCTGAAGGGGGAGGTGCTGGAGGAGCAGTTGTCGTGGTGGAGGGCGAGGTTGGAGGGCGCCCCCGAAGCGCTGGAGCTGCCGACCGACCGACCGAGGCCCGCGGTGCAGGGGCATCGTGGCGCGAGCGTGGCGGTGAGGCTGTCCTTCGAGCTGAGCGAGAAGCTGAAGCAGTTGAGCCGGCGGGAAGGTGTGACGCTGTACATGTCACTGCTGGCGGTGTTCCAGGTGCTGCTGGCGCGCTACAGCGGACAGTGGGACGTGGTGGTGGGTTCGCCGGTGTCTGGGCGGACGACGAAGGAAGTGGAGGGGCTGATTGGCTTCTTCGTGAACACGCTGGTGGTGAGGACGGAGGCGTCACGTGCGCTGACGTACCGGGAGCTGCTGGCCCAGGTCCGGGAGTCGGTGCTGGGCGCCTTCGCGCATCAGGAAGTGCCGTTCGAGAAGCTGGTGGACGCGTTGCAGTTGTCTCGAGACTTGAGCCGCTCGCCGTTGGTGCAGGTGTCCTTCGCGCTCCAGAGTGCGCCGTCGGGGGACCTGTCGTTGCCAGGGCTCGCGCTGCGTCCGCTGGACCTGGGGACGCAGGTGGCGAAGTTCGACCTCGCGTTGTCCGTGCGAGAGGACGCGGAGGGAATGGCGGGGTACTGGGTGTTCAACACGGACCTGTTCGACACGGAGACCGTGGAGCGCCTGGCCATCCACTACGAGCGGTTGCTGGAGTCCGCCGTGGCGATGCCCGAAGCGCGGCTGGATGCGCTCGGGATGCCTGGGCACATTGAAGTGCCGGAGAGGACTCCGTCCGTTCGCATCCACGCCCATCGCACGGAGCGGCAGGATTCCGAGCAGATGTCGGAGTCCTTCATCGCGCCCAGGACGGCGATGGAGGAGCGGGTGGCGGAGATCTGGGCTCCGTTGCTCGGCGTGAAGCGCGTTGGCGCGGAGGACAACTTCTTCGAGCGAGGAGGGCACTCGCTGCTGGTGATGCAGGTGGCCTCGCGGTTGCGCGAGCTGCTGGGCCGCGACGTGCCAGTGCGGGTGCTCTTCGAGGCACCCACGGTGTCCGCGCTGGCCTCTCGATTGGATGAACTCTTGAAGGACGGGCTCAGGACAGGTCGTCCAGAGTTGGTCCGCACGGAACGGACGGAGGCACTGCCTCAGTCCTTCGCGCAGCAGCGCTTGTGGTTCCTCGACCGGCTGGAGCCGGGTGGCTCGCTCTACAACATCGCGCTCGCGATGAAGCTGGAGGGCGTGCTCGACGTGAAGGCTCTGGAGCGTGCCTTCAATGAGCTGGTCCGTCGTCACGAGACCCTGAGGACGACCTTCCATCAGCATGCGCAGGGGGCCGTGCAGCGCATCCACGCCGCCGCGTCCCTGCCGTTGTCCGTGGTGGACCTGAGTGGCCTCCCCGTCGAAACCCGAGAGCAAGAGGCCCTCCGACTGGGAGCCGAAGAAGGGCGGCGTCCGTTCGACTTGAGCGCGGGCCCGCTGCTGCGAGTGGCGCTGCTGAAGCTGAGCGAGCAGGAGCACATCCTGGTGCTGGTGCTGCACCACATCGTGTCCGATGGCTGGTCCACGTGGGTGCTCACGAAGGAATTGGAGACGCTCTACGGCGCCTACGTGAAGGGCGAGGCCGTGACGCTGCCGGAGTTGCCCGTGCAGTACGTGGACTACGCGGTGTGGCAGCGGGAATGGCTGACGGGGGAGGTGCTGGAGGAGCAGTTGTCGTGGTGGAGGACGAAGCTGGCGGGAGTCCCCGAAGCGCTGGAGGTGCCGACGGACCGGCCGAGGCCGGCGGTGCAGGGGTACCAGGGCGCGAGCGTGGCGGTGAAGCTGTCCTCTGAGTTGAGCGAGAAGTTGAAGCAACTGAGCCTGCGGGAGGGCGTGACGCTGTACATGACGCTGCTGGCGGGCTTCCAGGTGCTGCTGGCGCGCTACAGCGGACAGTGGGACGTGGTGGTGGGCTCGCCAGTGTCGGGGCGGACGACGAAGGCGGTGGAGGGGCTGATTGGCTTCTTCGTGAACACGCTGGTGGTGAGGACGGAGGCATCGGGTGAGCTGACGTTCCGGGAGATGTTGGGGCGTGTGAAGGAGTCGGTGCTGGGGGCCTTTGGGCACCAGGAAGTGCCGTTCGAGAAGCTGGTGGAGGCTCTGAGCCTGAAGCGCGACATGAGTCGCGCGCCGTTGGTCCAGGTGGTGTTCCAGCTCTTGAACACGCCTTCGGGAGACCTGTCGTTGTCCGGTCTCACGCAACGCCCGTTGGACCTGGGGCTTCGTGCCGCCAAGGTCGACCTCGCGCTGGGATTGAGAGAGACCGCCGACGGTATCGAGGGAGGACTCGAGTTCAGCAGCGACCTGTACGACGTCGCGACCATGGAGCGCTTCGGAGAGCACCTGGAGCGCCTGCTGGAAGGCGCGGTGACCGAGCCGGGCCGGCGACTGCGAGACCTTCCGCTTCTGAGTGTGTCCTCACGACAGTCGCTGCTGGCGCGGGGTGGCAGCGAAGCGCCCTTCGAGGGTGAGTGCCTGCACCGGTTGTTCGAGGCCCAGGTCGCACGAACGCCCGAGGCAGTGGCGGTGGAGATGGAGGGGCAGACGCTGACCTACGCCCAGCTCGACCGGAGAGCCCACAAGTTGGCCACGGTGTTGCGCAAGTGGGGCGTGAGGCCCGACGTGGTGGTGGGCCTGTGCCTGGGGCCGAGCCTCGACTGGGTCGTGGCGATGCTCGCCATCCTCAAGGCGGGCGGCGCCTACCTGCCGATGGACCCTGAGCATCCACCGGAGCGCCTCGCGTACATGCTGGATGACGCGAAGGTCGCGCTGCTGGTGTCGCGCTCGGAAGAGGCGTCGCAACTCGCCTACTCGGGGGCCACCGTGTTGCTGGATGAAATCGGTGAGCTCGATGACCTGGTGGGCGGGGAATCGCTGGCGCCCGAAGTCACGGCGCGAAACCTCGCGTATGTCATCTACACGTCGGGGAGCACGGGGCGCCCGAAGGGGACGCTGCTGACGCACCGGGGAGCCGCGAATCTGGCTGAGTCCTTCCCCTCGGTGCTCGGTGGCCTTGGCCCGGGCGACAGGACGTTGATGTTCGCGACGGTGAGCTTCGATGCCTCCGTGGCGGAGGTCTTCCCCGCACTGCTGAACGGGGCGACGCTGGTCCTGGCGCGGCGCGCGCAGATGGCACCTGGAAGGCCATTGACGGAGTTGCTCGCGCGCGAGCGAATCTCCGTGGCGACCCTGCCGCCGTCGGTCCTGGCGATGATGCCGGTGGTCGAGCTTCCCAGGCTTCGAGTCCTGCTCTCCGCCGGCGAGTCCTGCACCGAGGAACTGGTGGCACGGTGGAGCCCGGGGCGACGTTTCATCAATGGCTATGGCCCGACGGAAGGAACGGTGGCCGCGACCTGGGGCGAGTGCTTCCCGGGAACACGTCCCACGATTGGCAGGCCGTTGCGCAACGTGGTGGTGCGGGTGATGGATGACGCGGGCAATCTGGCTCCCACTGGAGTCTGGGGCGAGCTGTACCTCGGTGGCGTGGGACTGGCGCGAGGGTACCTGGGGCGTCCGGACCTGACGGCCGAGCGCTTCGTCCCGGACCCGTATGGTGAAGGGGGACGGCTATATCGAACGGGTGACGTGGTGCGGCTGCTCGAAGACGGAAGGTTCGAGTACCTGCGCCGTGCCGATGCCCAGGTGAAGGTGCGCGGTGTGCGCGTCGAGCCCGCGGAGGCGAGTGCCGCGCTCGCGGCGCATCCGGAGGTCCGCTCCGCCGTGGTCATGGGCCGGGAAGACACGCCGGGAGACATGCGGCTGGTGGCGTATGTGGTGCCGACGGAGGAGGCCACGTTGACGGCCGATGTGCTGCGCGCGTGGTTGAAGCGCTCGTTGCCGGAGCCGTGGATTCCGTCGGTGTTCGTGGTGCTGCGCGAGTTGCCGCTCACACCGAATGGGAAGGTGGACTGGAAGGTGCTGCCCTCGCCAGAGGCGCACCGGCCAGAGCTGAGCGGTGGCTACGTCGAGCCTCAAGAAGGCCTGGAGCAGGTGATCGCCCAACTGGTGGCGGAGGTGCTGAAGCTGGACCGCGTGGGCGCGGACGACAACTTCTTCGACCTGGGCGGCAACTCACTCCTGCTCCAGATGTTGCAGATGAAGCTGGAGGAGCGACTGGGGCGCAAGGTGCCGTTGGTGTCGCTGCTCCAGTTCCCCACCGTGCGCACGCTCGCTGCTCAGTTGGGGCCCGCCCCGGAGCCGGAGGCGCCTCGCCAGCCCGCGACTTCCGGAGACAGGCGTGAGGGCCTCCAGCGATTGGCACAGCAGCGGCGGCGGCGACCGGGCTCGGATTAACGCAGCAAGCGCGCCAACTTCGCTCCGAGCACCTCGACATGGGGTGCTTGCAGCATCGTGTGGTGGTCGCCAGGGACGACCTCCACGCGCGCCGCCGCGCCCAGGTCCAACCAGCCGAGTTCCGGGTGAGGTGGGAAGCCGGGAGGTGGCTGTTGGGCGCGGAAGTATTGGAACTCGCCCCCGCTCCAGCGCGGCGGCACGTAGAGACTCAATGCCCGCGTGTTCGCGCGCAGCACGTCCAGTTGTCTGCGGGCCGCTTCGAATTCCGAGAAGGGGGGCTCGATACCGTCCCGCGCCGCTTCCTCCTGGAGCAGGCGGAACTGCTCTTCGACGGACAAGTCCTTCGGCCACTCGGTGGAAGGTGTGAACGTCTTCCCCGCGCGGAAGGTCAGCAGCGAGACCTGGTCCGCGAGCTCCGCGGAGACGTGCCCAGGTGGCGGCGTGTCCAGGAGCGCGCACAGGGGCACGCTCTCGCCTTCAGCCGACAGTCGGCGCGCCAACTCGTAGGCGATGGTGCCCCCCAGGGATGCACCCACGAGCAGATAGGGACCTCGGGGCCGTACGGTGCGAAGCGCCGTGAGGTAATGCTCAGCCATCTGCTCCACGGTGGTGTGGCACGAAGTGCCCGAGTTGAGTCCCACCGACTCGAAGCCGTACATGGGCCGCTCGGGAGCGAGGTGTCTCGCCAGCTCACGGTAGAAGAGCACCTGTCCACCGGCGGCATGCACGAAGAAGACGGGCACCCCGTGAGTTCCCTCCTGGAGTCGCACGAGGCAACTGGGAGCCGATGGCGCGGCGTCGCGAGCACCTTCTCCAATGCGCGCGGCGAGTCGCGCGATGGTGGGAGATTCCAGCACGGCCTTCAGTGGAAGCCGCGCTCCAAGTCGGTCCTCGATGCGGGCACTCAATCGCAAGGCGAGGAGGGAGTCGCCACCCAGCGCGAAGAAGTCGTCATGGATGCCGATGTTCTCCAGGTGGAACGTGAGCCGGAAGCACTCGAGCAACACCTGCTCCGTGGCATCGCGAGGCGCCGAGGCGCGCGGGCCCTCGTCGCGACCCATGGCGGGCCGCACTTCTTCGCGTGCTTCCACGGCACGAGTGGTCGAGGGCGCCGAGGGAGCCGTGGCGGGCTCAATCCAGTGCCGCTCCCGGTCGAAGCTGTAGCCCGGCAGTGCGACGCGTCGCCGCCGCTCTCCGGCGCGGAAGCGCTCCCAGTCGATGGTGATGCCCGCGAGCCAGGCATCTCCGAGTGACGCGAGTGGATGCGGGGGCTGCTTGGTGGAGGCGGATGCCAACGTGGAGAGGATGGGCTGCGAGGTGCGGGTCGGATGTCGCCGAGCGAGCGAAGACAGCGCCGTGCCCGGGCCGACTTCGATGAAAGCGCGGTCTCCCGTGGAGAGCAGCAGGTGAAGTCCGTCGGAGAAGCGGACTGTCTCGCGCAGATGGCGACACCAGTACAGGGGATCCGCTGCTTCGCGCTCGCCAAGCCACCGCCCGGTGAGACTCGACACCACGGGCAACTTCGGGGCACGGGGGGAGAAGCGGGAGACCACGCGCGCGAAGTCCGCCAGATGTGGTTCGAGCATCACCGAGTGCGCCGCGCGACTCATATGCAGTCTCCGCGTTTCGACGCCTCGCGTGGCGAGCGCGGTCTCCAGGGCATCGAGCGCCTCCAGCGGGCCCGAGAGGACGCAGTCGGAGGGTGTGTTGATGGCCGCCACGGACAGCAGGGGATTCAGCAGGGGCTCCACCTGGGCCAGCGGCGCGAGGACCGCCGTCATCCCGCCAGGAGGGAGCCGCTCCATGATTCTGCCGCGCGCGGTGACCAACTCCAGCGCCTCTTCGAGCGTGAAGACTCCGGCCAGACAGGCCGCGACATACTCGCCCAGGGAGTGGCCGAACAGCGCCTCGGGCTGGACACCCCGGGACAGCCAGAGCTGCGCCAGCGCCCAGTCACAGGTGAACAGCGCCGCCTGGGTCCACACCGGACGCGCCAGCTCACGAGCCGCCGTGTCGTAGCGCTCCGGGGGCGCGAACATCACCTCGCGCAGGTCACCACCGAGCGGGGCACGCAGCAACGCGGCACATCGGTCCACGGCTTCGCGAAACGCGGGCTCACCGAGCAGCTCCGCGCCCATGTTCACCCGTTGCGTGCCTCCGCCCGGGAACAGGAAGACGGCGCTTCTTCGCTCTGCTTCATCGAAGGCGGTGCGAGGTCGAAGTGGGTCGTCCCGGTGACTCAAGCGCGCGGAGGTCTCCGAGAGCGTGCTCGCGGTGACGAAGCGTCGCCAGCCGAAGCGATTGCGTCCGACTTGAAGGGTGTGGGCCACGTCAGCAAGCGCGGCCTGGGTGTGGCCCAGGTGCTCGGACAGCTCCGTGGTCATCCGCTCCAGCGCGGCCTCGGACCTGGCGGACAGCAACACCAGTTGTTCTTCCGCACGAGGCGGGTCGCTCGCCGGAGTGGGGGCCTCTTCGAGCACGACGTGTACGTTGGTGCCGCCCATGCCGAACGAACTCACCCCCGCGCGTCGAGGGCCCGCGCTGTTCCAGGGACGAGGCTCGGCCACGACGTAGAAGGGACTGCCCGCCAGCTCCAACAGGGGATTGGGCTGACGGAAGTGGACGGTGGGCGGAAGCTGTCGGTGTTCCAGCGCCAGCACCGCCTTGATGAGTCCGGACACTCCGGCCGCCGCGTCGAGATGGCCCAGGTTGCTCTTCACCGAGCCCAGGCCGATGGTGCCGGGGGCCACGCCTTGGAAGACCTGCTTGAGCGCGGTGACCTCGACAGGGTCTCCCAGCGGCGTGCCCGTGCCGTGGGCTTCGATGAAGGAGATGGAGCGGGGTTCGACTCCGGCCAGGGCCAGTGCATCGCTGATGGCGGCGACCTGCCCGGAGACGGACGGCGCGGTGAAGCCCGCCTTGCTGCTGCCATCGTTGTTGGCGGCGGAGCCGAGGATGACCGCGCGAATCGGGTCTCCATCCGCGAGCGCGTCCTCCAGTCGCTTGAGGAGCACCACGCCGACACCGTTGCCCGGCACGGTGCCCGCCGCCTGGGAGTCGAAGGCGCGGCAGTGTCCATCAGGTGAGGAGATGCCTCCCTCCTGCGTGGGGTACGCGACGAGCTGCGGAGAGCGCACGGCCGCGCCTCCCGCGAGCGCGAGGTTGCACTCCCCCGCGAGCAGCGCCTGACAGGCGAGGTGCACCGCGGTCAGCGATGTGGAGCACGCCGTCTGCACCGTCATCGCGGGCCCGGTGAGGTTCAGCTTGTAGGCCACGCGCGTCGCCAGGAAGTCGCTGTGCGTCCCGAGGATGCTCTCCGTCCAGTCGCTGGAGCGCCGCTCCATGCTGGGCAGGACGTTCGTCAGGAGATAGGTGCTGAGCGAAGCGCCGCCATAGATGCCCACGTGCAGCGGCCGGGCCCGCGCGGCATACCCCGCGGACTCGAGCGCCCCCCAACAGCACTCCATGAAGAGGCGTTGCTGGGGGTCGAGCTGCTCGGCCTCGCGAGGGGAGTAGCCGAAGAAGCGCGCGTCGAAGAGGTCGGCATCCGCGATGACACCCGCCGCCGCGACCCAACCTTCGTCCGAGGGAAGTCCGGCCTTCGCGCGCTGCTCGGCATCCAGCACCGTGACGGATTCAACGCCCGAGATGAGGTTGGACCAGAAGCGCCGTGCGTCCGAAGCGCCCGGAAAGCGCAGCGACAGCCCGACGATGGCGATAGCCGTCGGGCCGGGCGGCTCATGAGACACGTTCTCACCCATCCCCGGACTAGAGCATGGCTGGATGCGCGAGTTGAACGTGGATGGCCTCGTACGCTGATAAAACTGATTTAAGCTGGAATAACAGTCGCTGCGGAGGGTCCGCCATGAGTGCGCCCGAGGTGAAGCGAGAGGTAGTGAAGGTGCGTGGCCTGCCCCCGTTGGTGCCCGTGCCGAGGGACTCGCCTCCGCCGTTGTCCTTCGCCCAGCAGCGCCTGTGGTTCCTCGCGCAGGTGGACGCGGGTGGCTACTCCTACAACGTGCCCTTCTTCGCGCGACTGAAGGGACGGCTCGACGTGGTGGCGCTCGAGCGCGCCCTGTCGGCGCTGGTGATGCGGCATGAAGTCCTGCGCACCACGTTTGGTGAAG
Source organism: Myxococcus sp. CA039A (assembly GCF_013336645.1). Lineage (NCBI taxonomy): Bacteria > Pseudomonadati > Myxococcota > Myxococcia > Myxococcales > Myxococcaceae > Myxococcus > Myxococcus sp. CA039A. The sequence goes on from NZ_JABUMQ010000083.1 coordinate 30,076, forward strand.
AGGCGGGGCGGCCGGTGCAGCGCATCGCGCCCGACGCCGCGGTGACGTTGCTCGTGGAGCCCGTGGCAGGAGAGGACGAGGTCCTGCGCCACGCCGAGGCAGAGGCGCGTCGCCCGTTCGACCTGAGCGCCGGGCCGATGCTGCGCGCGCGGTTGTTGAGGGTGAGCGAGGACGAGCACGTGCTGATGTTGATGCTCCATCACGTCTCGTGTGACGGATGGTCCATGGGGGTGATGGAGCGCGAGCTGCGCGAGCTGTATGGCGCCTTCACCGAGGGACGCGCGCCGACGTTGCCCGGGTTGGCGGTGCAGTACGCGGACTATGCGCTGTGGCAGCGCGAGTGGCTGAAGGGGGAAGTGCTGGAGTCGCAGCTCGCGTGGTGGAAGGCGCTGCTGTCGGGAGCCTCGCCCGCGCTGGAGCTGCCCGTGGACCGGCCGAGGCCGCCGGTGCAGACGTTTCAGGGGGCTACTGTGGTGATGCCCCTCTCGCCGTCGCTCTCGCAAGCGGTGAAGACGCGAGGCCGCGCCGAGGGTGTGACGCCGTTCATGCTGTTGCTGGCGGGCTTCCAGGTGTTGCTGTCCCGGTACAGCGGCCAACGGGACGTGGTGGTGGGGATGCCCATCTCCGGGCGGAACCGACGCGAGTTGGAGAGCCTCATCGGTTTCTTCGTCAACACGCTCGCGCCGAGGCTGGACGTGGATGGGGAGGAGTCCTTCCGGGCGATGCTCGGACGGGTGCATCGGATGTGTCTGGGGGCCTACTCGAATCAGGACGTCCCGTTCGAGACGGTGGTCGAGGCGATGCGGCCGGTTCGGGACTTGAGTCGTTCACCGTTGTTCCAGGTGATGTTCGTCATCGAGGGACCGCGCGCTCTGCCGTCCCTGCCCGGGCTCACGGCGAGTCAGGTGGTCTTCGACTCCGGCATGGCGAAGTTCGACCTCACGTTCTTCCTGCGAGAGACGGCCGAGGGCTGGGTCGGAATCTGGGAGTACAACAAGGCGCTGTTCGACGAGGCGACCCTGCGGCGGATGGCGGGTCACTACGTCACGCTGATGGAGGGACTCCTCGCGGACCCAGGGCGCCGCGTCGGCGATGTGTCGTTGCTGGATGATGCGGAGCGGCGCGCGTTGCTGCGTGAGTGGAGTGGACGCGCGGATTCGAGCGCCGTGCCCGGCTTGATGCACGCGTGGGTCGAGGCGCAGGTGATGCGCTCGCCCGATGCCGTGGCCGTGACGGACGGACAGTCGTCGCTGACGTACGCGAGCCTGGAGCGGCGTGCGAATCAGCTCGCGCATCACCTGCTGGCGTTGGGCGTACGGCCCGGAGGCACGGTGGGCCTGTGCCTGGAGCGGGCCTCCCTGGAGATGCCGGTGGCGGTGCTGGCGACGCTGAAGGCCGGCGCGGCCTTCCTCCCGTTGGACCCGAGCTATCCATCACAGCGCCTGGAGCAGATGTTGGAGGACACGGGTGCGCCCGTGGTGCTGGTGCACGGTGCGCTGGAGCGCGCGTTGCCCGAGCGCACGGGGACACGGCGCGTCCGGTTGGAAGAGGAGGCGGGACGGATCGAGGCGCGGCCCATGCACGCTCCGGCCGTTCCGCTCTCACCGGAGACTCCCTGTTACTTCGTCTACACGTCGGGGAGCACGGGGCGGCCGAAGGGCATCCTCATGTCCCATCGCGCGGTGGGGAACATGCTGCGCTGGTTGCTCGCGCGCACCGTGGACGCGGGAGCGACGACGCTCCAGTTCGCCTCGCTGAACTTCGATGTGTCGTTCCAGGAGTTGTTCGGGACGTGGTGCCTGGGAGGCACCGTGCTGCTCGTGGGGGAGGAGGAGCGAAGGGACCCGGTGGCCTTGCTGCGACGCATGGTGACTCACGGCGTGGGGCGGTTGTACCTGCCCTTCGTGGCGCTCCAGGCGTTGTGCGAGGTGGCGCAACACGAAGCCGTGCTGCCGCCGCTGCGCGAAGTGGTGACGGCGGGTGAGCAGCTGCAGGTGACTCCCGCGCTGGTGTCCTTCTTCGAGCGGCTGCCGGGGTGCGTGCTGGAGAATCAGTACGGCCCTTCGGAGGCCCACGTCGTCACGGCCTGGAGGGCGCATGGACCGCCCGCGACGTGGCCCGCGCTGCCTCCGGTAGGCGTGCCCATCTCGAACGTGAAGGTGTACGTGCTCGACGAGCGGGGTGCTCCGAGTCCCGTGGGTGTGGTGGGAGAGGTGTACGTCGGGGGCGCGAGTCTCGCGCACGGTTACTGGGAGCGGGCGGAGCTGACGGCGGACCGGTTCATTCCGGATGCGCTGAGTGACGAGCCGGGCGCGAGGCTGTACCGCACGGGGGACAAGGCGCGGTGGTTGGGGGATGGGAATCTGGAGTTCCTGGGGCGGGTGGACGGGCAGGTGAAGGTGCGCGGCTTCCGAGTGGAGCTGGGCGAGGTGGAGGTGGCGCTGAAGGCGCTGCCGGGTGTGAAGGACGCGGTGGTGGTGGTGCGGCAGGAGGAGGGTGGGGAGAAGCGACTGGTGGGCTACGTGGTGCACGCGGAGCCGTGGGACGCGGAGGCGTTGAGGTCGCGACTGGAGCAACGGCTGCCGGAGTACCTGGTGCCGAGTGTCCTGGTGCGCCTGGAGGCCCTGCCGCTGGCTCCCACGGGCAAGGTGGACCGCAAGGCGCTGCCCGCACCGGGACGCCATCAGCTCGCGTCACGGAGGGCGCACGAAGGTCCGCGCGACGAGCTGGAGCGGATGCTGGTGCGCGTGTGGGAAGAGGTGCTGGGCGTGAGCCCCGTGGGGGTGACAGAGGACTTCTTCGCGCTGGGCGGCCACTCGCTGATGGCCATTCGATTGCTCGCACGCATCCGGGGCGCGGTGGGCAGGGTGCTGCCGGTGGCAACGCTCTTCCATCGCGCGACGGTGGAACATGTCGCGTCCGTGCTGCGTCGGGAGTCCGCGATGTCCGCTTGGAGTCCGCTGGTGCGATTGCAGGAGGGACAGGGACAGCGGCCCTTCTTTTGTGTGCACGCGGTGGGCGGAACGGTCCTGAGTTACGCGGAGCTGGCGAAGTCGTTGGGTCCCGAGCAGCCGTTCTTCGGGCTCCAGTCGCGGGGGCTGGAGGGAGATGTGCCTCCGTGCGAGCTCATCCCGGAGATGGCGAGCCTCTATCTCTCAGCGATGAGGGAGGTGCAGCCACGCGGGCCGTATCGGCTCGGAGGTTGGTCGATGGGGGCCAGCATCGCGTGGGAGATGGCGCACCAGCTCCAACAGCAAGGCGAGCGGATAGAGGTGCTCGCGCTCATCGACGGCTTCGTGCGTCCGTTCGATGGAGAGGGCGCGGCGCCTGGGCACGACGAGGCCCGGCGTTTCGGCGCGATGTTCTACACGGACCTGATGCGCGCGGCGGGGAACGCTGTCGCGATGACCGACGAGGAACTCGCGCGAGAGGACCCCGAGACGCTGATGCGCACCCTGGCGGCGGCGAACCCGAGCGGAGTCCAGTCACTCGAAGCCCTGCGCCGGGTCTTCGAGGTGAACCTCCTGGCGGCGTGGAGCTACGTGCCGGCTCCCTACTCGGGGCCTGTCATCTCCATCGAGGCCACGGGCACCACGCGTGTGCACGGCTGGGAGCAGGTGGCGACGGGCGAACTCACCATCCACGCGATTCCGGGGGACCACTACTCCATCTTGCGTGGCCCCGACGTGACACGGCTGGCGTCACTGCTTCGTGAGCACCTCGGGCGGGCTCGGGACCTCACGACGCGGTGAGGATGGCGGCATCCCGGAATCGCATCCCAGGCTCGAATGGCACGCCGCCGGATGCTCGAAGCAACTCCGGACTGCTCAGTACCGACGGACGCTCGGCTCCGGGCCGGAGCCTCGGATGCGCCAGACGGTGAGGCGCTGCGAGTTGGTGTGGCTCACCACCATGCCGTCCTGCTGCATCTGCTCCAGCAGGCGGTTCGTCTTCAGGCGGTCCAGGCCCACGGCCTTCGCCAGCACGTCACCGGGCAGGCCGGTGATGTTGCGGCGCAGCTCGTTGACGATGGCCTTCTTGAACTCGTTCTTCTGCAGTCCGTCCAGGTCCTGCGTCTTCCACGCCTGGAGGACGCCCGCGGTGATGAGCACCAGCGTCAGCACCGCCACCAGCGGGTAGATGATGTGGCTGTTCTGCTCCAGAATCTCGAAGTACTTCGGAGACATGGAGGAGACAGGACGGGTGTAGTCCGGAACTATCTGCGCGAGCAGGCCGGAGAGCTGCAAGGACAATGCGGGAAAGGTCGCCACGGCTCCCCAACTCTAGGGGGAGCCGCGCCTGCCCCGCAACTCGCACGCCGCGTCAGATGACGCCCATGGCCTCGGAGGCGCCCTCGGCGAACAGCGTCGTGTCCGCCTTGGCCAACAACGTGGCGAGCCCCTCTCGCGACTGGGCGCTGATGGCCACCCCGCCCCGCGAGCGCAGCAGCGCCTCCACTTCCTCCGCCGGCATCAGGTCCGCCTTGTTCCAGACCATCAACCGGGGCTTCTCCATCAAATCCAGCGACGAGAGGATCTTCTCCACCGCCTCCACCTGCTCGTCCCGCGCCGGGTCCGCCGCGTCCACCACGTGCAGCAGCAGCGTCGCGTCGTACAGCTCTTCCAGCGTGGCGCGGAAGGCCGCCACCAGGTCCTTGGGCAGGTCCCTGATGAAGCCCACCGTGTCGGTGATGATGACCTCGCGCTCCTGAGGGAAGCGCAGCCGGCGGCTCGTCGGGTCCAGCGTGGCGAACAGCTTGTTCTCCGCCAGCACCTGCGCGTTGGTAATCGCGTTGAGCAGCGTGGACTTGCCCGCGTTGGTGTAGCCGACGATGGAGATGACGGGCAGCTCGCGCCGGTTGCGCTGTGCACGCCGCACGCTGCGCTCCTTGCCAATCGCGTCGATGCGCTTCTCCAGATGGGTGATTCGCTCGCGCACCCGGCGTCGGTCGATTTCGAGCTTCGTCTCGCCAGGGCCTCGTCCGCCGATTCCACCCGCGAGCCGGCTGAGCGAGTCGTCGCTCTGCACCAGCCGGGGCAGCCGGTACTTCAGCTGCGCCAGCTCCACCTGGAGCTTGCCCTCCGCGCTCTGTGCCCGCTGCGCGAAGATGTCGAGGATGAGCTGCGTGCGGTCCAGAATCTTGAGGCTGGTGGCCTCGCCGATGTGGCGCCCCTGCGAGGGGGTGAGGTCCTTGTCGAAGATGAGCAGGTCCACCATGGACTGCATGGAGCGCAGGTTCAGGTCCTCCAACTTGCCCCGGCCGATGAGGTAGCGAGGGTCCGCCTCGCGCTTCACCTGGAGCACGCTGTCGACGACCTCCACCCCCGCGGTGCGGGCCAGCTCGCGCAGCTCCGCGAGGCTCGCTTCCGCCCGCCCCCGGTTCCCGTCCAGGCACACCG
>NZ_JABUMQ010000838.1:0-392 GCF_013336645.1 Myxococcus sp. CA039A
CTACCTGATGTTCGCGGTGGCCGCGGTCCGGATGGCGACCGGGGCGACGATCCGCGCCGAGTCCGCCGAGCTGCCCGTCCACGCGGTCTCCACCTACTCGGGGATCGCGCTCGTGTTCCTCGCGCTGCGCGCCTTCGCCTCCGGCTGCACCGCGCTCACCGGTGTCGAGGCCGTCAGCAACGGCGTGCCCGCGTTCGCCAAGCCGAAGAGCCGCAACGCCGCCATGACGCTCGCGATCATGGGCGGGCTCTCGGTGACCATGTTCTTCGGGATCACCGTGCTCGCCATGGTCTACGAGGTCCACGTCGCCGAGGACCCCACCGAACTCGGACTCGCCCCCGGAACCCCGATGTCCACCGCGCTCGCGCAGATCGGACGGGCCACCTTCGGCG
>NZ_JABUMQ010000839.1:0-391 GCF_013336645.1 Myxococcus sp. CA039A
CTTTACACGATGGCTTATTTACGAACACACGTTTGTATTTATTGGATACAAATGTGTGTTCGTATTTCGTTGTGGCGATGACAAGTTCAAACGGTAGAACGCTCAATCAATAGATACCCGAGCTCCCGGTTTTCGGGCTTTGTTCTTTTCTTCGTGATGTGATCATAAGCCATCTGAAATGCTGCACTCCCCATTTCAAACAGCTGATTATCTATCGTCGTCAGATCAAACACTTGGGCGATCGGCTGATTGTCAAATCCTATGACAGCAAGATCCTCCGGTATTCTGATCCCATTCTTTCGGGCCTCCGTAATAATCCCTGCCGCCACTTGGTCGCTTGTCACCAAAAGCGCCGTCGGCCGTTCTCTCATCCGAAGCCATTGGTGCACTA
>NZ_JABUMQ010000840.1:0-391 GCF_013336645.1 Myxococcus sp. CA039A
GCCGGATGTGCTGGATCAATTGTTAAAGCCTGAAGTGCAAGAATCCTTGACTGTGTTGGTGGATCAGCTTCCGAAGCTCACCGAAATGATGACGCTTCTAACGAAGACATATGATCTGGTGCAAAAAGTAGCTACAGACCGCGTGCTTATTCAAGATATGGTAGGCGGTATCCAGGAAGTGGTCAAACCGCTCGAGGAAAAGGCAAAAGCCATAGCGTCGGCCGCAATCGAAGCCAATGATCGTGCCCAGCAAAGCGATGCCACCATCGGACTGTTCGGCATGCTGAAATTGCTTAAAGATCCGGAGCTGCAAAGAATACTGCGTTTTGCGCAAGCGTACCTGGATATTATGAACGAAAGAAAACAACAAGCCTAATTGATGGAACTGAAC
>NZ_JABUMQ010000841.1:0-390 GCF_013336645.1 Myxococcus sp. CA039A
CCCTGCCACTGTGCCTGGCACTGATGATCGGCTATGCCCTGATCGCGCGCGGCATGGCCTGAAAGCCTGCCGTCGCCGTCGCGCCATGATGAATGGCAGGCGCGCGCGGCGGTGGCGGCGGCCCATCCCGCTCCTCTATAGTCAGTCCAGCTCGGCAGGCATGGTGCCTGCCCTCGAATCACAGGGAGTTGGACATGGGTCTGGTACAGGCGGTGAAGGGTGCGGTGGGTGGTGTGCTGGCCGACCAGTGGAAGGACTTCTACACCGTGCCCACGGGCCTGCCCTCGACGGCGGCCCTGTTCGCAGCGGTACCGCGCGGCACCAATGCCGGCCGCGGCTCCAATACCAGCGGCTCGTCCAACATCATCACCAACGGCTCGAAGATCAACG
>NZ_JABUMQ010000842.1:0-389 GCF_013336645.1 Myxococcus sp. CA039A
TGCTTGAGCAGGGCATTGCGCTGTTTCAGTGCCCGCGAATACCGGCGCCACAGGGACAGGAAATCAGGTTCCACGTGGAACAAGCCCCAATCGAGGAATCGGCGGCGGGGTTCACCACCACCGCTGACCAACGCATGGCTGCCTGGCTCGAATGTGACTACCGCAAGCGCTGCGCACAGATTGCCGAGCTGGGCCACGTCTTCGCCGTCCAGGCGCCCCTTCCAATCCTGACCACTGTGCCGCAGGCCGGCCTTTCGGCGGTGCGGCGGGTGATTGGCACGTTGTTCGTCCCATTCCACGAAGATTTCCAGCGCTTCCTGGCCCTGGCGCACCAATCCATCGCGGACACGACCACGGAAGCTGCGCCCATAGGCCATCAGGTGCAGGGC
>NZ_JABUMQ010000843.1:0-386 GCF_013336645.1 Myxococcus sp. CA039A
GCATGAATCTTCTCCCCCGAAATGCCTCGGGCAGACCAAGGGCCGTATGGCCCGAAGCGTGAATACGGTGTTAGCTGATGTTGCTGACTACCTTGAAATAGCCCGTACGATCTTTATGAAATTTCATTAAGTACGTGTTATAATAAAATTAATTTAGCTTTTCTAGATAGGGGTTGATCGAATGGCAGTTTCAAAAGATCATTTGAACAAATTAATTCAACAATTACCTGAAGAAGCCCTTCCAATCGCTGCTGATTTCTTGGAAAAATTAGTCACAAATAAAGAGTATCGTCATATCCCTTGGGATGATGAGCCAACTACTCAAGATGATATTGAAGCAATTAAAAAAGCTAAAGAATCCTTTAGACGTGGCGAGAGTATTAAAC
>NZ_JABUMQ010000844.1:0-386 GCF_013336645.1 Myxococcus sp. CA039A
GGCGCCTGGGCAAGGACGACTACACCGAGTCCAGCTTCCGCGGTGGCCATATCGGCATCTACGTGTCCGGGCGCGCGCAGCGCGAAGTGCCGGCCACGATCGATGGTTGGCTGAAGGCGCGCGACCTGTAGAGTCGAGCCCTGCTCGACTGACTTGGAGGGATGATGACGTACCGGATTTTGTTGATTCTTGCGGTACTGCTGGCAGCGCCCCTTGCCCAGGCCGCACCCGGTGCAGACGCGCGGCGGGAGATCGCCCAGTTGATCGCCAGCCTGGACGGCTCCCAGTGCCGGTTCCAGCGCAATGGCAGCTGGTACGACGGCGGCGATGCGCGCGCGCATCTGCAGCGCAAGTACGACTATCTGCTGAAGAAGGACATGGTGGAC
>NZ_JABUMQ010000845.1:0-382 GCF_013336645.1 Myxococcus sp. CA039A
GGCCAGCACCGAGGCGTCCACATCCGCCGGCGCGACGAGGCACAGCCCTCCCACCGACGGGAACCGCGCCTGGAGCGCCAGGGCCACCTGGGCCCCCCCGTGGAGCGCCGCCACCGCCAGCGCGCTCGTCCCCGCGTTCTCCAGCAACACCCGCATGGCCGCCTCGGCGTCCTCGAGCAGCGCCAGGTCCTTGCCCCGCGTCCCCTGGCTCGCGCCCACACCCCGGTGGTTGAAGCGCAGCGTGGGGAAGCCCGCGCTGGCCGCCGCCCAGGCGAGCTCCGCGGCGATGACGTGATCCATCCCCCCACCCTCGTCGGGCCTCGGCGGAAGGATCAACAACGGGGGCGCGCGCTTGCCGCGGTGCGCCGTGCCCTCCATCACC
>NZ_JABUMQ010000846.1:0-381 GCF_013336645.1 Myxococcus sp. CA039A
GATGATTGGGGTGAAGTCGTAACAAGGTAGCCGTATCGGAAGGTGCGGCTGGATCACCTCCTTTCTATGGAGTCCATGCTGACGGTAGGTCAGCGGACAAATCTGCAACGTAAGTTGCAACGGCACTCACTCGTGTTCAGTTTTGAAAGGTGCAATGCCTTTCAATACCGTTTGTTCCTTGAAAACTGGATATCGAAACGAAGCAAAATGCTGAATCATCCCGCTGCGATTTTCGTAAGAAAATCGTCAGCAGCCGATACGTAAGTGTCGGTACCGAATAACCAAATTGGTTAAGCTAATAAGAGCACACGGAGGATGCCTAGGCGCCAGGAGCCGATGAAGGACGTGGCGAACGACGAAATGCCTCGGGGAGCCGTAAGC
>NZ_JABUMQ010000847.1:0-380 GCF_013336645.1 Myxococcus sp. CA039A
GTGCAGACGCGTGTAGACGATCTCGACCACCGGCACGCCCTCTTCGGGGTGGATGCCGACGGGAATGCCGCGCGCATCGTCTTCCACGCTCACGCTGCCGTCCCTGTGCAGCGTCACGGCAATCAGCTTGCCGTAGCCGCCCAACGCCTCGTCAGCGGAGTTGTCGATGACTTCCTGCACGATGTGCAGGGGATTGTCGGTGCGCGTGTACATGCCCGGCCGTTGCTTGACCGGTTCGAGGCCCTTGAGGACCTTGATCGACGATTCGCTGTATTGGGAGGTTTTGCTCATGGAAGGCGGAAAAACTGACCAGGCTTGGGTCTGTCCCCAAGCACCGGGAATGCAGCGCGCATTGTAAAGGAAGCTGTCCTCGACAATGC
>NZ_JABUMQ010000084.1:0-35191 GCF_013336645.1 Myxococcus sp. CA039A
TGGCGGTGGCGTCCCGGGTGGGGGAGCTCGCGGGCGAGGCCCCGGCCGTCTCATCCTGGTGCGTCACGCACCACAGGCGGGTGAAGGCGAGCAGCGCCACGAGCATCAGGAGGAGGGTTCTGAGCGGGAAACGGCGCACGAGCAATCTCCTTGATTCCGACCGGGAGCGGGGGTTATCAGCCCCACCGGGTTCCATCCGCAAATAATGACGGAGGCGTGCGTGGCTGAGACGTTCGACGTGGTGATCATCGGTTCGGGCCCTGGCGGCTACGTGGGTGCCATCCGCGCGGGGCAACTCGGGCTGAAGACGGCCATCATCGAGAAGGACAAGCGTCTGGGCGGTACCTGCCTCCACCGCGGGTGCATCCCCACCAAGTCCCTGCTGTGGACGGCGGAGTTGTTCCACCACGTCAAGGAGGCGGGGGACTTCGGCATCGACCTGTCGAGCCCGACGGTCAACTGGCCGAACGCGATGAAGCACAAGGACAAGGTCGTCACCAAGGGTGCCAACGGCATCGACTTCTTGATGAAGAAGAACAAGGTGACGGTCATCAAGGGCCACGGCCGCATCGCCGGCAAGGGCAAGGTGGAAGTCACCGCCGAGGACGGCTCCAAGCAGGTCCTGGACGCGAAGAACATCATCATCGCGACGGGCTCGGTGCCCAAGTCCCTGCCGAACGTGCCGGTGGACCACAAGCGCGTGCTCAACAGCGACTCCATCCTGCAGCTCGAGCGCATCCCCAAGAGCATCATTGTCCTGGGCGCTGGCGCGGTCGGCTGTGAGTTCGCCTCCATCTTCAACCACGTGGGCAGCAAGACCTCCATCGTGGAGTTCCTGCCCGCGCTGCTCCCCATCGAGGACGCGGACATCTCCAAGGAGCTGGAGAAGCTCTTCCGCCGTCGCGGCATCGACGTGCACACCGGCTCCGCGGTGGAGAAGGTGGAGCACACGGCGGACGGCGTGCGCGTCACCATGAAGGTCGGCAGCGAGACGAAGACGCTGGAGGCGGAGCTGCTGCTGTCCGCCGTCGGCCGCTCGCCCGTCACCGAGGACGTGGGCCTGGACAAGACGTCCATCAAGACGGAGCGCGGCTACATCAAGGTCGACGCGATGCTGCGCACCAGCGAGCCCAACGTCTACGCCGTGGGAGACGTCATCCCCACGCCGATGCTGGCCCACATGGCGAGCTCCGAGTGCGTGCTCGCGGTGGAGCACATCGCCGGGAAGAACCCGCAGCCCATCAACTACGACCTCACCCCGTCGGCCACGTACTGCTACCCCGAGGTCGCCTCGGTGGGCCTGACGGAGAAGAAGGCCAAGGAGCGCGGCTACGACGTCAAGATCGGCAACGCCCCGTTCGGCGCGGTGACGAAGTCGTCCATCACCAATGAGGCCACCGGCCTCATCAAGATCGTCTCCGACAAGAAGTACGACGAGGTGCTGGGCATCCACATCATCGGGCCCCACGCCACGGAGCTGCTGGCCGAGGCGTGCGTCGCGCTGAAGCTGGAGATCACCACCGAGGAACTGGCGGGCACCATCCACGCCCACCCGACGCTCTCGGAAATCGTCCACGAGGGCGCCGAGGCCACGCTGGGTCACCCCCGCCACTTCTAGGCCCAGGCTCGTCGAAGGTCAGGCCGTCCCGGAGCGTGGTTCCGAGGACGGCCTTTCCATGTCCGGCGTCCGCTGGGGCGGGTGGCCAGGATGCCTGCACACCAGGAGGGCCAGCGATGGACCGGCACGCCGTCGGGGCAGCGGCGCCCAAGTCGGGACATCCAGGCCCTCCAGTGCCCAGGTCCGGGGCTGCCCGGCCGGAGCGGGAGCATTAGTAGGAAAGCGACGCGCGCGAAGGGCCTGCCAGAGCTGACGCCTCGCGTTAGAGGCTTCAGGCTTGAACGTCTTCCGCCCAAACCATAGAAGGCCCGCGACCCATGGCGACTCCTGATCGGTTCCCGCTGCCCCAGGTGACTGAGACCACCCGCAAGCCGGACTGGCTGAAGGTCCGGCTGCCGCACGGCGAAGGGTACGAGCGGGTCAAGGCCATCGTGAAGCGCACGAAGCTGGCCACCGTCTGCGAAGAGGCCCGCTGCCCGAACATCGCCGAGTGCTGGGGGGGTGGCACGGCCACGGTGATGTTGATGGGTGAGGTGTGCACGCGCGCGTGCCGCTTCTGCCACGTGAAGGTGGGGGCGCCCCCGCCGTTGGATCCGATGGAGCCCATCCATCTGGCCCAGGCCGTCAAGGAGATGGACCTGGAGTACATCGTCGTCACGTCGGTGAACCGGGATGACCGGCCGGACGGCGGCGCCAGCCACTTCGCCTCCGCCATCCGCGAGCTGCGCCGGGAGAGCCCGCGCACCATCGTCGAGGTGCTCATCCCCGACTTCAAGGGCGTGGAGAAGGACCTGACCACGGTGGCCGAGGCCAAGCCGCACGTCGTCGCCCACAACGTGGAGACGGTGGAGCGCCTCACGCCGACGGTGAGAGACCGCCGCGCGAAGTACGCCCAGTCGCTCAAGGTGCTCGAGTACCTGAAGAACCGTCCCGAGGGCCTCTACACCAAGACGTCCGTCATGGTGGGCCTGGGCGAGACGGACGCGGAGCTGGAGCAGACCTTCAAGGACCTGCGTGAAGTGGGCGTGGACGTGCTCACGCTGGGCCAGTACCTGCAGCCCTCGCAGTACCACCTGCGGGTGGAGCGCTTCGTCACCCCGGCGCAGTTCGAGTCGTACAAGAAGCTGGCCGAGTCCTACGGCTTCCTCTACGTGGCCTCGGGTCCGCTGGTGCGCTCCAGCTACCGCGCCGCCGAGTTCTTCATGAAGGGCCTGATGGAGCGCGAGCGCCTCGAGCGGCTCGGCTGACCGGGCCTCGATTCGTGGCTTGACGCAACCCCCGTTCCTCTCGGAAAGACACCCCCCATGGCAACCTTCGAATTCAAGCTCCCCGACCTCGGTGAAGGCGTGATGGAGGGCGAGCTGGTCAAGTGGCACGTCAAGGCCGGCGACGTCGTCAAGGAAGACCAGGTGCTCGCCGAGGTGATGACGGACAAGGCCACCGTCACCGTCCCCAGCCCGAAGGCCGGGCGCGTCGTGTCGACGCACGGCAAGGAAGGGGACATCGCGAAGGTGCACCACCCCCTTGTCACGCTGGAGATCGACGGCGCGGCTCCGGCGCAGGCGGCGGGCCATGGCGCGGCGGCTCCGGCGCAGGCGGCCGCGGCGGCTCCGGCGCAGGCGCAGGCGACGGCTCCCGCGGCGGGTGCTTCGGCGCAGGCGTCGAAGGTGCTGGCCACGCCGGTGACCCGGCGCATGGCGCGCGAGCACGGGTTGGACCTGGCGACGATTCCGGGCAGCGGTCCGCAGGGGCGGGTGACGAAGGCGGACGTGGTGGCGGCGCTGGAGGGTGGCGGGGAGCAGAAGAACGTGGTGGCGGCTCCCGCGCAGGCGCGTCCCGCGGTGCCGGCCGTGTCGTCGGGTCGGGCGGACGAGCGCGTTCCTCTGCGGGGGCTGCGCAAGAAGATCGCCGAGAAGATGGTGCGCTCGAAGTTCACGATGCCGCACTTCGCCTTCGTGGAAGAAGTGGACGCGACGGACCTGGTGGCACTGCGCACCCGGCTCAACGCGCAGCTCGCGGCGTCGGGTGACAACACCAAGCTCAACTACCTGCCGTTCATCATCAAGGCGACCATCGCCGCGCTGAAGAAGTTCCCGCACCTGAACGCCAACTTCGATGAGGCGGCGCAGGAGCTGGTGGTGCGCGGCGAGTACAACATCGGCATGGCGGTGGCGACGCCGGATGGCCTCACCGTGGCGGTGGTGAAGGACGCGGACCGGCTGACGCTGGCGGAGATTGCTCGCGAGACGGCGCGTCTGGGAGCTGCCGCGAAGGAGCGGAAGCTGAAGCTGGAGGAGCTGACGGGCGGCACCTTCACCATCACCTCGCTGGGGCAGAGCGGTGGCCTGTTCGCCACGCCCATCATCAACCACCCCGAGGTGGGCATCATGGGCGTGCACAAGCTCAAGAAGCGCCCGGCCGTGGTGAAGGATCAGATCGTCATCCGCGACATGATGAACCTGTCGCTGTCGTGCGATCACCGCGTCATCGACGGCTCTGTGGCCGCGGACTTCGTCTACGAAGTCATCAAGTACCTGGAGAAGCCGGACCTGCTGTTCCTGGCCATGGCGTGATGTCTCGCCCAGAGGCCCGGGTGGCGTGGTCGCCCGGGTTTCGAGGCTGGGATGCCCCCTGGGCCGCCGGGGAGGGGGCTGACCGCTCGCCGGCGATTGCGTCTCGTGGAATGCGTCGAGGCCGGGCGGTGGTCCACCAAGACGGTTAGGCTCTGTCCGTATGGCCGAGAACCCTCGCGAGCTGATCCGCGCCGCGCAGTCCGCCGAGCTGCGGGGTGACGTGACTCGCGCCGTGGAGTGCCTCCAGCAAGCGGCGGCGTTCTATCGGAACGCGGGCAATGCCCCCCGAGCGCTCCAGTTGCTGCGCCATGCGCGCAGGCTGGATACGAGCCGCCTGGACATCCTCGAGGAGGTGAACCGCCTCGAAGGGATGACGGAGACGCTTCTGCCGACTCAAGGGGGCGAGGAGGAAGATGACGGCCAACTGGTGCTGTCCGTGGAGGATCTCCCGCTTCCTGAGCTTGTTCGTCGGCAACGCCTCATCCAGGACGCGCTGCGCGACGTGGAGTCGCAGCCGACAGGGAAGTCCCCCGAGCTCGCGGCCTGGGTGCTGGACACGGAAGTGAGCGAGGACCTCCAGCGACTCGAAGCCCAGCTCGCTCGGGTCGCGGCCTCCGTGGACCCAGGGGCGTCCGAGGTGCAGAAGCTTCATCCGGCGCGGAGCGCGGCCTCCGTGGAGCCAGGAGCTTCGGAGGGGCAGAAGCTTCATCCGGCGAGGAGCGCGGCCTCGATGGAGTCAGGGGCTTCGGAGGGGCAGAAGCTTCATCCGGCGCGGAGCGCGGCCTCGGTAGAGTCAGGGGCTTCGGAGCAGCAGAACTTTCATCCGATTCGGAGCTTGGTCTCGGCGGAGTCAGGGGCGTCCGCGGGGCAAGGCTTTCATCCGGTTCGGAGCGCGGCCTCCGTGGACCCAGGGGACTCGAAGGGGTTGGAGTTCCTGTCCGCTCAGCGCGAGGCCTCAGTGGAGTCAGGGGACTCGAAGGGGTTGGAGTTTCTGATCGGCCGGAGCGCAGCCTCGGCGGGGTCCACTCCGCGTGGGATGGTTCCGTCGGTGGCTCGGGATGCGTTGCCTTCTCGCGGTTCGGAGTTCGTGCGTGCGGAGCGTTCACATGGCGCGGTGGACGAGCAGCTCTTCGAGTCACGATGGAGACCCGGCTCGCCGGAAGGTGAGGAACCGTTCAGTGACGGGGTGCTCGCGCCGACGGGGCAGGCCGAGGCGCGAGACTCGGATGTGGAGGCCTTCGCCGCGCACGCGTCGGAGGACGACACCACGCCGAGGCGCAGGCGCGGACCGCGAATCATCGAGCGCGGACCCGCTCGCGCGGACGCGGCGCTGGATGCGTGGTGCTCGTTCTGCTGCCGCCCTCGCGCGGAGGTCGGAGACCTGGTCGCAGGACCGGCCGGTGCCTTCATCTGCAAGGCGTGTCTGACGGAGTCCGCATCGCTGCTCGGAGACGTGAGTCCCGTGCCGCTCCCGACGCGTCCTCGCTCGCCGGTGCGTGCCTCGGCCGCGATGGACTTCGTGGGTCAGCCCGATGTCCGCTCGTCGATGGAGCGAGCGCTCCAGTCGGGTGCTCGCTGCATCCTGCTGGTGGGGGCCGAGGGCTGGGGCAAGAGCGTCCTGCTCCAGATGCTCCAGCGACAGGGCAGGGGGATCCTCACCCCGGTGGCTTCGCTCGCGGAGGACCTGTCGGCCTCGCCCCTGTTCGTCGAGGACGTGGATCGCCTGAGCACGGAGCACCAGACCGCGCTCTCCGTCTTCCTCGCTCGTGAGTCGCGGCCCTCCGTGGTGCTCAGCGCGCGAGGGCTCGCACCCGAGCCGGGGAAACTCATCCTGCGCGGAGGCGAGGAGCGCCTCTTGGTGCCCACGACGGAGGCCTTGTCGCGCGCGGTACGTGGCGTCATCCCCGTGAGCATCCTGGAGCACGTCCAGGTGCTGCTCAGCCTGCACCCGCCCACGCGCGAGGACTACGTGGAGATGGCCCGCGCGCGACTGTCGCTGCGTGAGTCTGCAACCTCGCTGTCCGACAGCGTCCTCTCCGCCTTCGCCGCCGAGGCCGAGCGCTCCCCCCGCGCCGGCCATGAACTCCAGGCACTCCTCCAGCGGGTTCCCCCAGGTACCTGGGAACTCGAGAACGTGACGAAGCCGACGCCCCCTCGAAAGGGCCGGCGGAAGGGAACGTCGTGAACACCATCACCGTCTACCGGCTCGGCCGGGTGGAGTACGAGGACGGCCTCAACCTGATGCGCCTCTTCGGCGACTCACGTCGGGAGGGCCTGAGCGGCGATGTGTTGCTGTTGCTGGAGCACCCGCCCGTGCTCACGCTGGGCCGGGGCGCGAAGCGGGAGAACATCACCGCCTCCGACGCGAGCCTCTCCGCCGAGGACGTGAATGTCTTCGAGACCAACCGGGGCGGCGACGTCACCTATCACGGGCCCGGCCAGATAGTCGGCTACCCCATCTTCCTGCTCCCCGAGTCGCGCCGCGACGTCCGCCGCTACGTGCGTGACGTGGAGCGCTCCATCATGCAGGTCCTGTCCGAGTGGGGCATCACCGCGGGCCCCATCGTCAAGTGGCCCGGCGTGTGGATTGGCGAGGAGGGTGCGCCCGACGCGCGGAAGATCGCCGCCATCGGTGTCCACCTGTCCAGGTGGCTCACCACGCACGGCTTCGCGCTCAACGTGAACACGAAGATGGAGCACTTCCGCTTCATCGTGCCCTGCGGAATCCGCGAGGCCGGTGTCACCTCCATGCAGCGGGAGCGCGGGCACGCAGTCCCTGTCCCGGATGTGGAAGAGGCGCTCGCCCGGAGCTTCTGCGCCGTGTTCGACAGCGAGCGCGTGGATGCCCCCGCGCCCATGCGCACCGTCAGCATCGCCGTCGTGCGAGGTCGAGGCCCGGAGGCGCGCGTGTTGCTCGTGCGACGTCGTCCCGAGCGCGGCGGCTTCTGGCAGATCCTCACCGGCCGCGTGGAGGCTGGAGAGTCACCCACCCAGGCCGCGATCCGAGAGCTGGAGGAGGAGACGGGCCTTCGACTTCCCGTGGAGGACCTGGCCTACCGTCACTCCTTCGCCATCGGCGAGACGTTGCCGCCCGTGCTCGCGGAGGAGAGTGGCTTCGCCGTCCACGTCGCGCCGGACACCGAGGTCCGCCTGGGCCCCGAGCACGATGACTTCGAGTGGGTGGACGTCCCCACCGCCATGGAGCGCCTGCCATTCGCGGGGCTGCGCGAGGCGGTGAAGCGCGCGGTGTCAGCGCGCGACAGCTGAAGGAAGCCAGGGCCGCGCCCGCTTCGCGCGGCTACAGCTTGATGACCATCGACTCCTTGGCGGCGATGGCCTCCGGGCGGCGCCTGCGCACCTGCCGCAGCAGCTTGTCCATGGCCGCGTCGTCGCGCGAGGGGTCATGGTGGAAGAGCACCAGCGTCTTCACCTGCGCGGCGTCCGCGGCGGCCACGGCGGCCTGCCATGTCGAGTGCCCCCAGCCCGTGCGCGCCGGCCCACAGCGGCCGTGGTACTCGTCCTCCGTGTACATGGAGTCGTAGATGAGCAGGTCCGCGCCACGCGCGAAGTCGAACAGCCCCGAGTCCAGATCACTGCCGTGCTCCACATCCGTGGCGTACACCACGGAGCGGCCACCGCACTCCACGCGATACCCCAGGTTGCCGCCCGGGTGGTTCAACTCCAACCAGCGCACCTGGGCGGGGCCGAGCTGGAGCGTTCCTCCCGGAGAGAGGTCCCGGTACGTGAGCTTCGCGCGGAAGGCCCCCTCCGCCGTCACCGGGAAGTAGGGCTGCACCATCTGCCCACCCAGCAGCTCCCGGGTGGTGCGCCCGTTGCGTGACGGCCCGTTCAGGGTCAGCTCGCTCGTCGGGATGAAGATGGGCGCGAAGAAGGGAAGGCCCTGCAGGTGATCGTAGTGGTAGTGCGAGATGAAGATGTTGCCGCGCACCGGCCCGGGGGGCCCCATGAGCAAGGAATCGCCCAGCGCACGCGCTCCCGAGCCCAGGTCGAAGATCAGCAGCTCGTCCCCGCACCGCACTTCCACGCACGGCGTGTTGCCGCCGTAGCGCTTCGTCTGCGGACCGGGGGAGGGGATGGAGCCGCGCACTCCCCAGAAGCGCACCTCGAAGGGCACACGGGCTTGATTGCGCACGACGGCGTTGCGCCGCCGCGCAGGCGTCTTCTCAGCCGGCCTTGGCTTCCGTGTCGTCGTCCTCGGCGAAGAGCTCAATCAGGTGCCCCGTACGCTCGCGCTTCGTCCTCAGGTAGTCGACGTTATGCGGATTGTGCTCGGTCCGGGAAGGGATTCGACGCAGGACGGGAATGCCTTCCTCCACCATCCCGGCGATCTTCAGCGGATTGTTGGTGATGAGGTCCACCGAGCGTACGTCCAGCGAGCGCAGCATCTCCGCCGCGATGTCGTAGCTGCGCAGGTCGTCCGCGAAGCCGAGCTGACGGTTGGCCTCGTACGTGTCCAGCCCCTTGGACTGGAGGGCGTACGCCTTGATTTTGTTGCCCAGGCCGATGCCTCGGCCTTCCTGTCGCAGGTAGAGCACCACGCCCAGCTTCTGCTGGGTGATGAAGTCCAGCGCCCGGTCCAACTGCTCGCGGCAGTCGCACTTCAAGCTGCCGAAGACCTCGCTCGTCAGGCACTCGGAGTGGATTCGCACCGGCACCCCTTCCTCACCGGACACGTTGCCCGCGACGAGCGCCACGTGCTCTCGACCGTTGCGGCGATCCCTGAACACGATGGTCCGCAGGGGCCCCCGCTCCGTGGGGATGTCCGCCTCCGAGAACCGCTCCAGGTGCTGCGTCGGTTTACGGGTCGGAAGAACCTGGGGTGAGCGAATGTCCGACATGATGGTTCATTCTCCAGATGCGAGGCCCCCTGTTTGGTGCCCCCATGCGCGCAAGTCAAGGCGGACTCACCACCGCTGCCGCCTGAAATCCTCCGCAAAGATGCACGATGGACGGCTCCGGTTTCTCAAGCCCCCCAGGAGAGCGGCAACAATTCCACCGGGTCTCCATGAGACAAGCTGCTGGCTTCCCGCGCGAAGTGCAGCAGATGCGTGGCCGTCGCCGCGGAACGGAGCACTCCCGACGTCTGGGTGGCCAGGGGGCGCGCCCAGAGGTTGCCGTCCTTCCAGGCAGCCGTCACCCGGACGAAGTGCGCCAGCCCTGGAGGCTTGGACAGCCGACCGTCCAGGCGCCCAGGCACTCGCGAGGGGTCCACGTCGGTGTGGCCGAGCAGCCTGCGGAGCGCCGGCCTGACGAAGAGCTCGAAGGTGACCAGCGACGAGGTGGGGTTGCCCGGCAGACCGAAGAACAGCGTGCTCCCGCGCTTGCCCACCACCAGCGGCTTGCCCGGCTTGATGGCCACGCGCCACAGGTGCTGTTGCACCCCGATGGCGGCAAGGACCTCCTTCACGTAGTCGCGCTCGCCCACGGACACGCCCGCGCTGGTGAGCACCACGTCGAAGCCGTGGGCGCGCGACAGGAACTCGCCCACGGAGTCCCGCGTGTCCTGGGCGATGCCCAGCAGGGATGGGTGCCCGCCCGCGCGGCGGACCGCGAGCGCCAGTGACGGGGCGTTGGTGTCGACGATGCGGCCCCTGGGAGGCTCGTCGGCGCGGCACAGCTCGTCGCCCGTGGAGAGGATGGCCACCCGGGGCGCGCGCGGCACCGGCGCCGACAGGATGCCCTGGGCCCAGAGCAACCCCAGCTCGGGGATGCCCAGCGGGGTGCCTCGGGCCAGCAAGAGTGTCCCTTCCTTCGCGTCCTCGCCGCGGGGCCTCACGTGCTGGCCCGACTCCACGGCCTCCAGGATGTCCACCTGATCCGCGCCCCCATCCGGCACGGGGCGGACCCGCTCGCGCATGACCACGGCGTCCGCGCCCACGGGGAGGGGAGCGCCCGTCATGATCCGCACACAGGTGCCAGGCCGAACCTCCTGGCGCGGCGTGCCGCCCGCGTAGACGGTCTCCAACACCGGCAGTCTCACCGGCAGCGAGCCCGCCAGGTCGTCGGCGCGCACCGCGTAGCCGTCCATCGCCGAGTTGTCCCAGGGAGGCAGCGTCCGCTGGGCAAGCACGTCCTCCGCCAGCGTCCTGCCCAGCGCATCATCGAGGGCCAGCCACTCGGCCGACAGGGGCGTGGCCAGGGCCAGCACCCGGGCTCGGGCCTCGTCTTCCGGAAGCAGCGTCGCGGCGTCGTTCATGGGCGTCATCTTCAGCCCGGTTCGCACCCAAAGTCCGAGAGAAAATCAAGTGTTAGTTTGACAGCCCATCTGATCATCGTTACAAGCTCCAATCATCGCGAAGCCTGCCAGTCCTCCTGGGGGTGGCGTGGCAACCCGTTGAAAGTACACGGGAACTCTCAAGGAGACAGCGTCGATGGCCAAGCCCAAGTCCGGGGCCAAGAAGGCGACTCCCGCTGGAAAGACTGGCGCGAAGTCCGCCGCGAAGAAGGATAAATCCGCCCGGCTGGACCTGATCAAGAACGCGTCCAAGCGGGTCGCTACCTCGACGACGAAGCTGGTGAAGGGGGTCGGGGATTCGGTGACGAAGGGCGCGAAGGCCGCAGCGAAGAAGGCGGCCGTCGAGACCGCTCCCGAGAAGGAGAAGGTCATCGAGAAGGACAAGGCTGTCGAGAAGGAGAAGGCCGCGGAGAAGGCGCCTTCCAAGAAGTCAGCGGCGAAGCCCGCTCCCGCCGCGAAGTCCGCGACGGCGAAGGCGGCGGCTCCCGCTGCGAAGACTCCCGCTGGAACGAAGGGCACGACGGGCAAGGGCGCCGGAAAGGCCGCCTCCGCTCCCGCGGTTCCCGCCGTGGAGAAGCCGCGTCCTCGCGCCACCAAGCTGCCGCCCCCGGGCGAGCCGCTCACCAAGCGTGAGATGGAGCAGCTGCTCACCGCGGGCGAGGGTCGTGGCGTGATGGGCGAGGGCAGCCTCAAGGGCCGTCTGGTCGTCCTCAACGAGATGCCCAACCTGGTGGTGGTGGGGCGCGACAAGCGAGAGCTCACGTTCCTGCTGCAGGGACCGGATCAGGAAGTCCTCCCCGCCTACGTGAACCACAAGGTCTCCGTCAGCGGGATGATCCGCAAGACGACCAACCACGGCGGCGTGGTGGACGTGCGCAAGTACTCCGCGAAGAAGCCGGAGGCCGAGGTCGTGGAGGCTCCGCCCGCGGACACCGAGCCCCGGCTGCGCTACCTGTCGCCCGGTGAAGTCTCCATGGTGACGGCGGCCGGCATGGGCGCGGGCATCAAGGGCTTCGCGGCCGTGCGCGGAAATCTGGAGATGAACGGCGAGGAGTTCATCCTCGTCGTCTCCAACGGCGGCACGCGCCAGCAGGTGTCGTTCCTCATCGAGGGCAAGGCCGCCGTCAAGAGCCTGCGCAAGAACGTGGGCCACACGCTGCAGGTGATGGGCGTGGTGGACAAGCTTTCCGGCTGGGGTGGTCGCATCACCGCGGAGAACGTGGAGCCGCGTCCGTCGGAAGCTCGCGCCGTATCGCGCGACGAGATGGAGATGGTCCACATCGAGGGCGAGGTGCCCACGTCCGTCGACGTGAAGCTCAACCACGGCCTCACCGTGCGTCTGCCCGAGCAGCCCGGGTTCACCTGGGCCATCGAGCCGACGGCGGCCAAGCGCGTGGGCCTGCGCGAAGCCAACTTCGAACCGGGTCCCAACGGCGGCTCGGCCACGCGCGAGTTTTTCTTCACTCCCCGAAACCCGGGGACTTTCGAGGTGGAGTTCTTCCTGGCCAAGGCGCTGACGCCGGGCCTGGTGGACCGCTCCTTCAAGATCAACGTCACGGTCAAGCCCTGAACTTCGCTTCCTGGAGAAGGTTCCGGGAAGCAGTCGGTCGCCGGGGGGTTCCCGCCCGGCCGCTTCGGGCTTACCCGTTCCCGTAGCGGCCGAGCCGCGACCCCACCGTGAGCATTTCTTCCGACCTTCTCCAGCAGATCCTCTCCGACGCCGACCACCCGCTGGGCATCAAGGAGCTCCTGCGACTCGCGGGCCTGCACCCTGGCCAGCAGACCGAGCTCAAGCGCTCCCTCCGGGACCTCGTGCGTCAGGGCCACATCGTCAAGGAGGGCAAGCGCTTCCTGCGCCCCCAACCTCGGCGTGATGACGGCCTGCCTGTTCCTCCCCCCGTAGCTCCCGACGTGCCGGACGTCGTCGCCGTGCGCGGCGACCACCGACCCCGGCAGGAGAAGGGGCGCCCCTACGACGCCCCCACGCGCGAACGCCTCACGGGCCAGGGTGCCCGAGGCCAGGAGGGCGGTGGCTTCAAGGGCCGCTCACCCAACGCCCAAGGCTCGCGAGATTTCGCGCGGACCGACGGCGCGCGTGGCCGCGAGCGCCGGGACTTCAACAAGCCAGGCTCGTCGCGTCGTGACGAGGGGCGCGAGCGCTTCGGTCATCGGGGCCCTCGTCGTCCGGCGTTCGGCGAGGTGTTGGACACGGTGGAGGGCATCCTCCACGTCCACCGCGACGGCTTCGGCTTCGTGCATCCGGTGGGTGGAGAGGGCGAGAACATCTTCCTGCCTCCGGCCGAGGCGCAGCGCGCGCTCGACAATGACCGGGTGGTGGTGGAAGTGGCGGGGCGGCCCGGCCGGTACGAGGGGCGCCTGGTGCGCGTCGTCGACCGTCGCCGCGAGCTGGCGGTGGGCGTCTACACGACGCAGGGCCGCCATGCGCTGGTGCTTCCCACCGATACCAGCCTTCCCGGCCCCATCCGCGTGCCGCAGACGCAGATGGCCCAGGAAGGAGACCTGGTGAAGGTGCGCCTGGGCGTGGGCGCGAACCTGTTGGAGCCGGGACGCGGACTGTTCGGCGAGGTGGCCGGCTCGCTCGGCAAGCCGGGGACTCCCAGCTCGGAAGTGATTGGCATCGCCTACTCGCAGGGCTTCTCGGACGAGTTCCCTCCGGAGGTCATGGACGAGGCGGACCGCTACGCCGTGAAGGTGTCGGAGGAAGAGGCGAGCGGCGAGCAGCGCAAGGACCTGCGCTCGATGCAGCTCGTCACCATCGACGGTGAGGACGCGCGCGACTTCGACGACGCGGTGTACGTGGAGGACCTCGCGGGCGGGTGGCGGCTGGTGGTCGCCATCGCGGACGTGACGCACTACGTGCGCGAGCGCAGCGCGTTGGACGCGGAGGCCCTGCGTCGCGCGACGTCCGTGTACCTGCCGGACCGCGTGCTGCCCATGCTTCCGGAGCGGCTCAGCAACGGCATCTGCTCCCTGCGGCCGGACGAAGACCGGCTGTGCATGGTGGCGGACATGACGTTCGACGCCCAGGGACAGCGGCGCTCGTCCACGCTCTACCCGGCGGTGATGCGCAGCGCGGCGCGCTGCACGTACAACGAGGTGCAGGACGTCCTCGACGGCAAGAGCGTGCCGCACCGCGATGCCTTCAAGCCGCACTTCGAGAAGATGATGTCGCTGGCCCGCGCGCTGATGAAGATGCGCAAGGAGCGGGGCGCCATCGACTTCGACATCCCCGAGCACAAGGTGGTGCTGGGCAAGGACGGCCTGCCCGAGCGCATGGACAAGCGCGAGCGCAAGGACAGCCACCGGCTCATCGAGGAGTGCATGCTCGCCGCCAACGAGGCGGTGGCGCGCTTCTTCCAGGACGAGGGCCTGCCCACGGTGTACCGGTTCCATGGCGAGCCGGACCCGGAGAAGCTGGCCGCCTTCGGGGCGCTGGCGCAGGCGTACGGCTTCAAGCTGGTCATCGACGACGGCGTGTCCTCGAAGGAGCTGGACGCGTTCATCAGCCAGCTCACGGGTCACCCGGAGCAGCGGGCGCTGAACCAGCTCCTGCTTCGCTCGATGATGCAGGCCGTGTACACGCCGTCGAAGGTGGGCCACTACGGCCTCGCGGCGGAGCACTACCTGCACTTCACCTCGCCCATCCGGCGGTATCCGGACCTGCTGGTGCACCGGCTGTTGAAGGCGCACTGGGCGAGGGAGGGGCGCAAGCCGTCCCTGGCGATGTTGGACCGCGAGGAGGAGAAGCTCGAGGACATGGCCATGCAGTGCTCCGACAGGGAGCGCGCGGCCATGCAGGTGGAGCGGGAGGTGGTGTCCTTCTACGCGACCCTGATGATGAAGGACCGCGTCGGCGAGGAGTTCGCGGCCACCGTGGCGGCCATCACCGACTTCGGGTTCTTCGTCGAACTGGACGCAGAGCACGTCGAGGGTCTGGTGAAGGCGGAGACGCTGGGGCCCGGCTCGAAGCTGGACAAGCAGACGCACTCGCTCGTGTATCCGAACGGGCGGCGCGTGCGCGTGGGGCAGAAGCTGCGCGTGCGGCTGCTGTCGGCGAATCCGACGGCGCGGAAGATCGACTTCGACGCGCTCCAGTTCGTGGGCGAAGCGCCGCTGTCGCGTCATGAGGGTGGCGCACCCGCGCGTCGTCGCCCCGAGCCGCGCGAGCAGCAGCTGCCGTACGGCAAGCCCAAGCCGGGCAAGCCCGGACAGTGGGAGCGAGACACGAGCAAGGGTGCGCCGGCTCGCTCCTGGGCCGCGCGTGAGGAACCCTCTCGTCCTCGTGGGCGCTTCGTGCGCGAGGGGCGACGCGAGGAGGCCTCGCCTCCCCGCAGCGAGTCCACATTCAAGAAGCCCTGGCGAGACGACACGGCGAAGACGCAAGCCGGTCCTCCGGGGGCTCGGTCCCCGGGAGAAGCTCACGGGCCGAAGCGGCGGATGTTCGTGCGGCCGGAGCAGGGCGCGAGCTCGGACGTGAGCAGCGCGCCCGTGCAGGAGACGCAAGAGGTCCGCGAGGAAACCGTTCCCGAGGTGCCTGACACGACGACGTCCTGGTCGGATCCGAGCACGAGCGAGAGCATGGGGGCGTCACCGCATCCCGGCTTTGACCGGCTGCGTGCGTTGGCCTCGCAGAGCCAGCCCGTGGGGAAGGGTGGCCGGCCCTCGCAGCCGCGTCATGGGCAGGGGCCGGGACGTGGAGGCAAGCCCGCGTCGAAGGACTCTCGCTTCAACCGCCCCGCATCCGTGTTCGTGCCTCCGAAGCCGCCCGCGGAGACGAAGCCCGAGTTCGCGCCGGAGAACTGGCAGCCTTCGGTTCCGCCCGAGCCTCCGGCGAAGCCGCCGGTTCGCGAGCAGCGAGAGCCCGCAGCGCGTTCGACGCCCGAGGTGGCGGCGGCGCGGCCCGCGGAGGTCCCCGCGAAGTCGCCTGAGCGTCTGTCGCCCCCAGCGGCGGAAGTCCGCGCTCCGCCTGTGTCCGAGTCGCCTGTTTCTCGGCCCACGACGGAGGTAGCCACGCAGCCAGGGCCCAAGAGCGAGAGCGTCAAGCCCTCGCCCGAGAAGGCACCGAAGCGCACGACCGCCGTCAAACGCAGTGCGGCCAAGGTGTCCGCGGACGCGGCCCCGGTGGCGCGTTCTCCGACCGCGAGACCGAAGGCGGTCGGCAAGAAGCCCGTCGTCACGGTGAAGAAGGCCGCTTCGGGCAAGGCTTCGGCTCCGGTGAAGAAGGCCGCGGCAAAGAAGGCTCCGGCAAAGAAGGCTCCGGTGAAGAAGGCCGCTCCTTCGAAGCCCGTCGCCAAGAAGTCGCCCAAGGCCAAGGTCGCGAAGGCCAAGGTGGCCACGGCAAAGCCGACCAGGTCCAAGGTGCCCAAGACCCAGGTGAAGTCGCCCCGGTCGAAGGCTCCCAAGGTCCAGGCGAAGAGCGCGGCGAAGCCCGGCAAGTCATCCGTGTCGGGTGGCAAGGCGCGCGGCGCGGTCAAAGGGCGGACGAAGCGCTGAAGCCTGTCGCTGACGTGTATCGAGGACGCTGGACTGGAGATTCGCGTGCTTCACCGTCCTCGCTACATGCCCGCCGACCTGTCTTCGGCGCCGCTGTCCTTCGCTTGGAGCAACGAAATCGCTGTCTCGTTCAGCGATCCGAACGCGCAGCCTCGGCAGTTGGTCGAGAAGGTCTGGTCGCTCGACTACAAAGCCAAGGCGACTCTTGGTCTGGCTTGCCTGGAATGGGTGCTCTTTCGGCTGGATGGCCACACGGATGTCGGAGATCCGCTCCAGCGTGTCGAGGCCGCCTGGGCGTCCATCCTCGACAAGGGTTATGCGAGGAGCCTGGACTTCGACGACGTCCGTGACGAGGTCAATCGCAAGGGAGATCCCGACGGGCCTCGCCAGAAGGCGCTGATCCTCCTCGATGACCTGCACTTCGCCTGGGGCAAGAGCCGCACGGCGCTCGAATGGACCGCGGTCAAATCCGCGCACCTCGCGCGCAGGGTGGTGCCCGCGTCGAGTGGGTATGAGGACTGGCTGGAACGCACCTTGGCCGCACTGAGCGCGGCCCATCCGTGCAGCGCTGGGTTCTCGCACAGCGCACGGACCTTCGACCATTCCGCCGAACCACCGATTCCGCGTGCCTGGTTCGAGTCGCTTACCGTGCCCCTCGATGAGGCGGCGGACCGCGCCGCATGGGACGCGTTCCTGCGCGGATTGGACCCGGCCGACAACCCCTACCTCGTGCTCGCGGACGAACTCCGCGCAGAGGGCTTCAGGGGCGAGCCGTATCGCCTGGCCTGAGGGCGCGCCCATTGGGGCCGCTCGGGGCGCGCGACACCGCCCCTGTCCCGTGTGAATTTTTCTCCAGGGACCTCGTCCTGAGCGTGCCCATGGACATTGACGGTCCATGGTCAGTCCTCCTGCACAGTCCCCCCGGAGATGACATGTATTCGCGCGCCCTTGTCTCAGCCCTGGTTGTCTTCGCTTTCGTCGGTTGTGCCGGCATGACCGTGACCACGACCTCGACGGGGCTCGACGGTAAGACCACCGTTCGCAGCTCGGACCCGGCGGAGCAGGCACGCATCGACGCGAAGGAGCGCGACAAGGAGGCCTACGCCAAGGCCATCGCCGAAGCACCTCGGCGTTCGCCCCAGGACCCCATCCAGGTCGCCGTGTTCGAGACGACGGTCGCTGAAGCGCTCTCCAAGGCGCTCGACCGAAAGCAGCTCGACGAATCTCTCCGGCGCGAACTCTCCGCCGACCCCCTGTTGCGCATCGTGCCGGTGACGGGGCTGACTGGCAGCGCGGCGCGAATCGGTGCGTCGGATGAGGATCGCATCTCCGCCGCCCGTGAGAAGGGCATCTCTCCGGATGTGTGGGTCATGCCGCATGTCATGCTGGAGGACGCGGTGGGGTCGAGCGGCGGGAGGCTTGTCTCCGTGAAGGCCTTCACGCTCCTCAGTGGCGTGGTGTCCGCGTACGGGACCGGCGCGACGCAGTCCAAGGAGCAGGGGACGGTCTTCCAGAACGCGCAGGTGGTGAGGAACGCAGCGATGAGCATTCGTGCCGCCGTCGTGGGGGGACTCGGGCCGAACCTTCCCGACCACGAAGCGGTGGCCGCGCTGCAGGAAGAGCGTCGGCGGAAGGCGGCGGACACCATCGCGGAGCAGGCTGGAATCCTCCCCGAGGACGACACCGCCACCCGGATGAGGAAGCTCATGGACCTGGCGAAGCAGCCCAAGCAGCCGGCTCAGTCGTCCGCGCAGGAGTAGGCAGGCGACGCCGTTGGGGGACGCCCATCCCCTCGGCCCGCATTTCCACCGGGCGCTCTCCTGGGGCGCTATAACGCTCTCGGTTCAACTCGAGGAGTCACCGTGGGAATGATTCGGCTCGTGGGAGTGATGCTCGCCGTCGCGGGCGGCGTGTTGCTGTGGACGGGACTGAATGCGCGCGAGTCGTTGACCGAGCGCGCGACGCAGGCCCTCACGGGCAAGTACAGCGAGAAC
The DNA here is from genome assembly GCF_013336645.1 of Myxococcus sp. CA039A. NCBI lineage: Bacteria > Pseudomonadati > Myxococcota > Myxococcia > Myxococcales > Myxococcaceae > Myxococcus > Myxococcus sp. CA039A. The sequence goes on from NZ_JABUMQ010000084.1 coordinate 17,956, forward strand.
ACCACGCTGTACATCGCGGGCGGCGGCGCCGCGCTGGCGGGCGGCATCCTCCTCGCGCTGGTCGGCGGCGGCTCGCGCAAGCGTCGTTAGCCGCGGACCGACCCGCTCGACTCGGCCCCAGGGCTCAGGGGAACAGCCCTCCGATTCGGGTCTGGACGAAGGCCCCGGCGAGGCCCAGGACGAACACCGTGCCGAGGGCCCATCCCAATCGCACGGTGAGCGCCCGCTGCCCCGCCACTCGTGCCACCACCACGAAGCTGACGGCGGCGCTCGCGAGTGACGCGATGGTGGCGCCGACTCCCGCGGTGGTCGGTGACAGCGACCCATGCGAACTCAGTGACGCGGCCGAGGCCACCGCCGAGGCGCTCGACACCAGTCCTCCCAGCGCGCTCACCGCATAGAAGCCCGCGTGGCCCAGGAGACTTTGCCCCACCGTGCCCACGACCTGGAACAGCAGCAGCATCGCTCCGAACTTGAGCGCGGACGTGAGCGAGAAGGGACTCTCCAGGGGCAGCGACGGCACGGCGGCCGCGCTGCTCGGAGTCTTGCGGGCCCTCACCAGCGCGAGCCCGATGCTCGACAGCAGGATGAGCGTGAGCGGCACCACGGAGTTCACCAGCGCCCGATAGGACAGGATGCCGAGCAGTGCGGCATTGCGCATCGCCATCGCCGCCGTGGCCAGCATGACGCCTCGATACGCCACGTCCTGGAGCCGTCCGTCCGTCTCCTTCACGCGATGGGCCAGCTCCGTCACCGTGACGGTGCTGTTGACGAGCCCTCCCAGGAATCCCGTCACCTCCACGCCGCGCGTGCCGAAGAGCTTGAGCAACACGTAGTTCACGAACCCCATCGCCGCGATGAGGATGACCGTCACCCATGCCACGCGGGGCACGATGAGCCCCCATGGGTCGACGGGCGCGGTCGGCAACACCGGGTAGATGGCGAAGGCGAGGATGGCCAGCAGGATGGCGGAGCGCAGCTCCTCGGCGGTGATCTTGCTGCTGAAGCCCGCCAGTCGCTCCTTCCATGTGAGCAGCCCCGCGCTCGTCACGGCCACCGCCGCGGGTGTCACCACATGCCCCAATCCACACAGCACTCCGGTGAAGCCGGTGACGAGGAGCGCGGCGGAGGTGGTCAGCTCCGCGCCCTCGTTCGCCCGCAGCGACTGCCAGTTCAGGAAGCCCACCAGCACACCCAGCAGGGCCACGGCGGTGATGGCGAACGGAGTGCCCAGCAGCCCGCCCATCGCCCCCAGCAGCGATGCGAAGCCGAAGGTGCGCAAGCCGGCCTCCTTGCCACGCCACTCGCGCTCCAACCCCACGAACAGCCCCACGCCCAAGGCCAGCGTCAAGCGCATCAACGTCTCGAGCGGCGGCCAGGAGACGGCCGGCGGAAGTCCTTCCATCAAGGGTGAGCCTCTCCTTCGTCGAGCGAAGACTTCAGGTGGTGTGGCGTGGTGCCTCGTGCGCCGCGTCGCCCACGGCGTGCAGCCGGGACCATCCGCGCTCGCGCAACAATCGCTGGATGGGCTCGCGCAGTGACGCTCGGAGTCGCTGCACCTCATCCGGAGTGCCATCTTCACTCATGGGCACCCGCCAGGAAGCGCCGCCTCCCGCCAACGGAGGCGCATCCTCACCGGCCAGGACCAGCCGCACCACGAGCGGCGGCGGTCCGTTCGCATCCCCGTCACACGCGGCGCCATCCACCGTGGCCCGGGCCCGGTCCTGGGCGGAGAGGCCATTGAAGACGGTGACGGCCTGCTCGGCCACGGTTGGACGCGAGCACTGGAAGACGACACACCAGGGCCTGTGCGCGGGCTTCTCCGCGGGCATCATCAACCAACGGAAGAGCAGCACGGCGAGCGTGGCGCCCAGCATCTGCGCGGCGACGAAGGACTCGACATCCATCGCATGCAGGGCGCTGGCGCGGGTGCTCACCGCGCGCGCGAGGATGAGCGCGGGATTGGCGAGCGAGCGCGAGTCGGTGAACCAGACGGTGGCGGCGGCGTAGCCCGCGACGACGAGGGGCGTGGCGGAGGGCCGGCTGCGCACGCACCCGCGCACCACCACCAGCAGGCCGAATGTGGCGACCAGCTCCGTGAGGAACTGCGCGGAGCTGGCCGAAGGCGCGCGCGTCGCGATGAGCAGGGGCTCCCCACACATGAGGTGGGCCACCAGCCGTCCGACCAGGCCACCGCCGAGCTGCGCGAGCACGTAGCGCGGCACGTCCCGCCACGGCGTGCCGTCCTCCAGCGCGTCCGCGAAGGTGAGGGCGGGATTGAAGTGCGCCCCGGACAGCGGCTGGAGCACCAGCGTGAGGCAGGCGAGGACGACGCCCGCGGCCAGGGACATGAAGAGGCGCCCGTCGGTGGCGCTCACTCCCAGGTGCTCCGCGCCGTGGTGGGCCCCTTCGAGTGCCACCACGAGCAGCCCGCAGCCGAGCGCTTCGACCGCGAGCCTCCGGGGCCGGTTCAGGCGCCCCGTGCCGGACGGTGTCGTCGTGGATGGAAGTGCACCCGTCATCGCCCGGCCCTCCAGCGGATCTCCCACCCTATGCCTCGACGAAAGGGTCGTCAAAGGCGAGCGCGAGGGCCCGAGCGAAAGCCGACGAGTGGTCGGGCTTGCTCGCTCGCGGAGGGCCCGGACGTGTCCGTCACCGGGCCCCCGCGAGGTGTCCGCGAGGCTACGCGTTCAGCGCCGCGGCGTGGTGCCGCAGGTGGTCCTCCATGAACGTGGAGATGAAGTAGTAGCCGTGGTCATACCCGTCATGGATGCGCAGCGTGAGCGGCTGCCCCGTGGCCTCGCAGGCCTCTTTCAGCAGCTCCGGCTTGAGCTGTTCCTGGAGGAACTTGTCGCCCGTTCCCTGGTCCACCAGCAGCGGAGGAAGCCGCGTCTTCGCGGAGCGGATCAGCTCCGTGGCGTCGTACTCGCGCCACGTGGCCGTGTCCTCGCCCAGGTAGCCCTTGAAGGCCTTCTGGCCCCACGGCACGCGCATGGGCGCGACGATGGGCGCGAAGGCGGACACGGAGCGGTATCGCCCCGGATTGCGCAGCGCGCACACCAGCGCGCCATGGCCGCCCATGGAGTGCCCGAAGATGCCCTCGCGGTCCTCCCGGGCGGGGAAGTGCTCGGCGATGAGCGCGGGCAGCTCCCGGGTGACGTACGTGCCCATGCGGTAGCGCGCGGACCAGGGCGCCTGGGTGGCGTCCAGGTAGAAGCCCGCGCCCACGCCGAAGTCCCAGGACGCGTCCTCGCCGGGATAGCCCGCGCCTCGAGGACTGGTGTCGGGTGCCACCAGCATCACCCCCAGCTCGGAGGCCACGCGCTGCGCGCCTCCCTTGATGAGGAAGGTGTCCTCCGTGCACGTGAGGCCGGCGAGGTAGTAGAGCACCGGCACCTTGCGCTCCCGCGCCTGAGGCGGAACGAAGACGCCGAAGCGCATGTCACCCCCGCACGCCTCGGACACGTGCTTGTAGAAGCCGACGGTGCCGTCGAAGCAGCGGTGCTGGCTCAGCAGTGTGGGGGCGGCCGTCATGAGTACTTCACCACGCTGCGGATGGACTCGCCCCGGTGCATCAGGTCGAAGCCCTGGTTGATGTCCTCCAGCTTCAGCGTGTGGGTGATGAGGTCGTCGACGTTGATCTTCCCGTTCATGTACCAGTCGACAATCTGGGGAACGTCCGTGCGGCCACGCGCGCCGCCGAACGCGCTGCCCTTCCACACGCGCCCGGTGACGAGCTGGAAGGGCCGCGTCTTGATCTCCTGCCCGGCACCCGCCACGCCGATGACGATGCTCTCGCCCCAGCCCCGGTGGCAGCACTCGAGGGCCTGGCGCATCGTGTTCACGTTGCCGATGCACTCGAAGCTGTAGTCCGCGCCGCCGTTCGTCAGGTTGACGAGGTAGGGCACCAGGTCCCCCTCGACTTCCTTCGGGTTGACGAAGTGGGTGAGGCCGAACTTCTCCGCCATGGCCTTGCGCGCGGGGTTGATGTCCACGCCGACAATCTGGTCCGCGCCCACCATGCGCGCGGCCTGCACCACGTTGAGCCCGATTCCGCCCAGTCCGAACACGACGACGCGCGCGCCCGCCTCCACCTTCGCCGTGTACACCACCGCGCCGATGCCCGTCGTCACGCCGCAGCCGATGTAGCAGACCTTGTCGAACGGGGCGTCCTCGCGAATCTTCGCGACGGCGATCTCCGGCAGCACCGTGTACTGCGCGAAGGTGGACGTGCCCATGTAGTGGTGCACGCTCTGCTTGCCCAACCGGAAGCGACTGGTGCCGTCCGGCATCAGGCCCTTGCCCTGCGTCGCGCGGATGGCCGTACACAGGTTCGTCTTGCGCGACAGGCACGACTTACATTGCCGACACTCCGGCGTGTACAGCGGGATGACGTGGTCGCCCTTGCGCACCGACGTCACGCCCGGCCCCACGTCCACCACCACTCCCGCGCCCTCGTGGCCGAGAATGGCGGGGAACAAGCCCTCCGGGTCCTGCCCGGAGAGCGTGAACTCGTCCGTGTGGCAGATGCCGGTGGCCTTCAGCTCGATGAGCACCTCTCCCGCCTTGGGCCCCTCGAGGTGAACCGTCTCGATGCTCAACGGCTTTCCCGCCTCGAGCGCCACCGCCGCGCGCACGTCCATACACGAGCCTCCCTGTGAAGTTTTGAGGGGCGCAGCGTAATGCGCACGGCGCCTTCGGGGCACGACGGAATCACCCCGTGACCTCCAGGAAACGCTTCTGCCTTCGAGAAAAAACGAAGGGCCTGGAACCGGTGCGCGGTTCCAGGCCCTGGAGCTTCAGGAAGGCGAGGGGACTACTGCGCGTTCGCCGCCTGGGCCTTGGTGGCCTTCTGCGCGTCGCTGAACTTCTTGGTCATGTCCGCGAACTGGCCCTGGAACTCGTCCATCCGCTTCTGGTGCTCGGCGGCGCGGGCGTTCGCCTCGGCGACGATGGCCGGGTCCTTCGCGTTCTCGGTGGCCTCCGACAGCGCCATCTCCTTCTGCTGCCGCTCGTATTCCATGAGGCGGCCCATCACCACGCGCTTGTTGAGGTACGTGTTGGCGGAGTTGGGGTTGAGGGCGATGACCTGGTCGTAATAGTTGAGCGACTTCTCCAGGTCGGCCTTGACGATGGGCGCCGCCATGGAGCGCGCACCACCGCGCTGGGCGTAGATTTCAGCAATCCACCCGAGGGACGCCTCGTCCTTCGGCTCGAGCTTCAGGGCCTCGTTGAAGTACTTCTCGGCCGCTTCCGTGGCGCCGCCCTGCATGTTCATGCTGGCGAGCGTCCGGTACGTCTCGGCCTTCTCGGCCGGCGTGGTCTTCATCTCGAGGATCTTCAGGACGGCCTCGCTGGCCTTGTCCATCTCCCCGAGCTGGAGGTGGGCGAACGCCTTCTTCTCCCAGACCTTCTCCTGCTTGGGGTCCGCCTGGAGCGACAGCGCGTAGGCCGCGGCGGCCTCCTTGTACTCCTTCTTGCTCAGGTGATCGCTGCCCTTGATGCGGTGTGGCTTGGCGAGGTCCTCCTCGCCTTTACAGGCCACCGTGCCGCCCAGGGCGAGAACTCCGAACACCAGACCGACTCGTGCCAGTCGCTTCATGTGTGTGAACCTTTCGAGCGGGCCTGAGGAGTCGACCCCGGCCCCCTTCATCCTGCTGTCCGCTCATCGTGTGGGACCCGGCCTCACGGGTCCGAAAGCCCGGCAAGCATACCTGAAGTCCCGGCTCTGGCACCCAGGCCAAGCGCGCCTGCCCTCCAAGCTTTCGGGCTCCCTCCGCCCCCCGGCACCTCGACCAGCGGCCACCTGGCTCGGTCACTCGGGGTACGGGTCTCGGCGAGTCACAGCCAGGGCGCGGCGCTCGCTGCGTATGAACCGCGACAAGGCGCGGCGTCCGCACCCCGGCCGGGGGAGCACGTGGGGCACCCGTCAGGGGGAGTCAGGCGATGTGGAGCAAGAGGTGGGTGGGAGTCCTGATGATGGGGCTGATGGTGGGCAATGGGGTCGCGTGCAGCCCGTTGAGGCTCGCGGTCCCGGAGACGTTGGCGCGCGAGGCCCGTCCGGTCCCCATCGAGCGGCACCAGCGGTTCCTGGGCACGGGGGGCACTCTGTCCGCCGCTGGATACTCCGCGCTGTATGCCACCGATGCGGTCGAGTTCATGAGCGGCTCGCTGCGCAACGCCACCGCCTGCGAGCGGAAGTCGGCCTATCGCTTCACGCTGGCTTCAGGGGTGCCGTCATCCCGTCCGACGAAGGTGGAGTGCCAGGAGAAGATGACGGGCGTGCAGGCGGAGCTGGAGGCGTTGAAGGGGCAGTTCACCGTGGGCCGCGGCCAGAGCCGTGTCCTCTGCGAGCTGGAAGGGGGCGGGCGCGTGGAGCTCACGCAGTCCGCGGAGCGCCAGAGAGCCGTCACGGAGGCCCCGGTCGTACGAGGGCAGGCGCAGGTGGGCGAGGTGCGCTTGAGTGTCCTGAGCGCCAGCCAGTCCCAGCACGGATTGCCGGTGTCCTATCTCGGCTTCCACCTGCTCCGCGATGAGCGGACGGTGGCCTCCGTGCAGGTGGTGAACCCCGCGACGCTGTGGATGGCAACGGACCTGTCGGCGGAGGAGCGCGATGCCGTGGTGCTCACCGCCTTTTCGCTGATGCTCCAGCGCGCGTGGACCCCGGAGGGGCCGCTGGACTGCGACGTGTAGTGTCTCGCGGGGTGTTGGTTCCGGAGTCCCGGCGATGGGTCCACCCTTGGACCCACGCCGGGGCCTCCATCGGTCCGCCTCGAGTCTCGTTACGGGGCGCTGCCGTACGAGCCGATCCGCTCGACGGGTTGGGGCTTCGGCGGCTCACCCACGGCCCAGCGGGCCACGGTGGCTTGCAGCGCTCGGGCCGCCTCGATTGCAAACAACGGGTTCTCGATGCCGTCGTCCAGGTCGAGCAGCGCGATGAACTCGGTGCTGCCCGCTCGATGAAAGTATGAATAGCGCAGGCCCTTGGGCTGCTGTGCCCTCACGGCCTCGAACGCGGCCTGGACCGCTCGAGTCACCTCCGCGACACCTTGCTCCGCCACCTGGTAACGCACCATCAGTACAGGCATGACCGGCTCCTTGTTCTCGCGTCGTTCATCGCGTCTCTCGCTATGATGAATGGCGCGGATGAAAGGTGACCGATGGCGAATCACTCCGAGTTGGCCGAGCAGTTCGACCGGTCCCGCCGCCACCTGCGGGCGGTCGCGTTTCGCATGCTCGGCACCGCCGACGAGGCGGACGACGCGGTGCAGGAGACCTGGCTTCGAGCCAGCCGCTTCGATGCCCGTGCCGTCGTCAACGTGGCGGGCTGGCTGACCACGATTGTCGCGCGGGTGTGCCTGGAGTCGCTGCGCTCGCGCCAGCGACGGGGTGAGGAGTTTCTCGACGTCGCTGAACTCGACCGGGTCATCGCCCACGATGCAGAGGCGCATCCGGAGGGTGACCTGGTGATGGCGGAGTCCGTCGGGCTCGCGCTGCTCGTGGTGCTCGACGCGTTGGGGCCCGCGGAACGCATCGCCTTCGTGCTGCATGATTTGTTCGGCGTGTCTTTCGAGGAGATCGCCGGGATTGTCGAGCGCTCCCCTGTCGCCGCGAAGAAGCTGGCGAGCCGTGCCCGTCAGCGGGTGCGGGGCACGCCCACGGTTTCCGCCGCCGAGCTCCGCGAGCAGCGAGAGGTCATCGACGCCTTCCTCGCCGCTTCACGCGCGGGGGACCTGGAGGCCCTCCTCGCCGTGCTGGCGCCGGACGTCGTGCGCCGTGCGGACCGTGCCGCGCTGCGAGGTGAGGAGGAGACCGAGGTTCGTGGCGCCCGCCGCGTCGCGGAGGAGACGCTCACCAACTCCGGCCGAGCGCGCTTCGCCCGACCCGTCTTCGTGAATGGCGCCCTGGGCATCGTCGTCGCGCCGCTTGGGCGGCCGCTGCTCGTCCTCGAAGTCGAACGCCGAGGCGACCGCGTCGCGGCGTTCAACGTCATCAGCGACCGGGCCCGTCTCCGTCAGCTTCGATTCTCCGTCGTCGACCCCGTCCCCACCCAGGCATCTCCCGCGTGAACCGCCCAGGTGGGTGAGCCCACCTTCCCCTTGAACCGGGAAGGCGGAGCGCTACGGCGCCGTCGCGCGAATCCAGTCGATGTCGAACGCGATGCCCGAGCCCGACACCGGGTCCAGGCGCAGGTCGGTGATGGTCCCATTCCAACCGGGGACGCCCTGCATGTTGAACGTGAGCGTCTGGTACGTGCCGCCGCCGGAGTGGCCCACGGTCGCCACGCGCGCGCCGGAGAACCCGGGTTGGGTGTCGGTGGCGAAGAACAACTGGACGCCGGTGGGCGCGAAGGACCGCATGTGGACCCGGAGCGTCGCCACTCGGCTGGCGTCGAAGTTGTAGTCGCTGTTGATGAGTATCGCGTCGGCGCTGCTGGAGGTTCCGGTCAACACGCCACCGCTCACCGCTTGTCCCGCGATGTTGGTGCCCACCCAGCCTTCGGTGTCACCCAGCGCGTTGAACTCCACGGAGAGGTCCGAGGCGTCGAAGGCGTGCCGGTTCGCGCCAATCTCCACGGAGTCCGGCATCCTGTCTCCGTCCGTGTCGAGCGGTGGAACCACGAAGTCCGTCATCCAGGAGATGATGAACCCCTGGTAGCTGTCCGTGGCCACCGCCTTGATGCTCAGGTCTCCGCCCGGCTGCAGGTAGTACCCCGAGGCGGTGGAGGCACGGAGCGCGGCGAGGGATTCGCGAGGGGGAAAGCTCCCCTGATTGGTAAAGTACGAGAGCCCCCCCAGCTTTCCGAAGTCCTTGAAGTGGGCGATGTACGAGTCACCCGGGGTGGCGTCCACCATCTGCATCAGCACTGACTTGTTCGATGGAAGCGACTCGTAGGCATAGGTGTACTCATAGCCCTCGTTGACGATGACGGGCAGTTGATGCCATTCGCGGTAGCCGTCGACGTAGTAGACGTGCTCGGTGTTGGTCCCCGCCTTCCTGCGCGTGCAGGTGAGGTTGGGGCTCAGTTGCAGGTTCTCGTCGTAGTAGAGCAGGGAGAGCACGAACCGGTGGTCGCTCCGGTATGCGTACTCCCAGTTCGGCGGCTGGTACTCGTCTCCCACGAGCATGAACGGATGGTTGGACACGATGGCCGTGTTGGGCTTGCCGGTGATGCTCCCCGTGAGGTCCCGCAGCACGGTGGACCAGACGCGCGGGTGCTTGGGGTGCCCGGCGTGGGTGCCCGGCGTGGGTTTGCCCGTGGCGTCGCACAGCGTGCCTGATTCGTCGCAATAACGGATGCGGGGTGGCCCGGCGGGGGACATCGTGTTCCGGAGGAACGTGTGGTTGGGGTGCTTGATGGCCGCGCCCGTGTTCATGAGGAAGTTGGCGTTGGCCGCGGTCCACCCGACGAAGTGGGAGTCGCGGACCTGCCCCGCGCCGTCATAGACGCGGTAGGCGGTCCGCTCGCCGCTCACGAGGTTCTCCCCTGAGTCCGCCACGAACAGGCTCTGCTCGACGATGCTGTAGCTGGCCATCATGGTGCCGACGGTGTTGTCGACCATGATGTTGTTGCGGAAGACGAGGTTGTTGGTCGAACCCCCGGCGCCAATCCCCGTGTAGAGCGCCATCGCGTTCGCGTACCACGTGCCGTCCTCGATGAGGTGGAGGTCCGGGTTCAACCAGCCGTGGTTCGGCTCGATTTCATGGTCAGGGCTCAGCCTGTCGAAGATGTCGAACGCGCTCATGGTGCTGTGGGCGCTGTTGCCCTTGAACGAAATCAACGGGAGCGTCCGGACGGGCATGTCCTGGAATCGCGAATCCCCCGCGGACTGGCCCATGGGCTTGTCGGGGAACGCGAACCAGAACCCCGTGCCCTCGGTTCCCGCCGCGACGTTGTCCTCGAAGGTGTTCTGGGGATTGGTGATCCAATAGCTGGCCGGCGTGCGGTTCTGGACGGCGTTGAATTGGTTGTCGGAGGGGGTGACCTGCTCTCCGGGCGCGGGACGGCGGGTGAGCAGCGTCACGTTGCGCTTGATGACGTTGAAGCGCTCGCTGCCGTCTTCCAGGAACACGCCGTGGCCGATGTGGTCATGGAAGAAGTTGTTCTCCACCAGCGTGCTCTCGGTGCCGTGGATGGTGATGGCGCGGTTGTAGGAGTGGTGGATGCTGGAGTTCTTGAAGTACTGCCCGGCGCCCTCGGCGCCCAGCATGTGCCAGTGGAACGGGTAGCGCCCCAGCTTCGCCTTCTGGCCCATGTTGAAGAGCTCGACGCCGCTGATGAACGCGCGCGAGCTGCCCATGATCATCACGTGCCCGCCGAACCCGTTGGCCGCGGACGTGGAATCTCCCTGCACCTTGATGTTGTGAGTGAGCAGGCCCACCTGGGCGCGCAGGTCCGCGGTCCACGTGCGTGAGCCGTTGGAATAGGACTTCTGCACGCCGCTGTGTGCGTGGGAGAGCGGGCTCGTCAGGGTGAGCCGCGTGTTGGTTGCGTCGAGGGACTGGATGACGCGCTGCTCGGCCTCGTTCCAGTTCCGGGTGCTGGACACGACGACGATGACGTCGCCCTGCCGCCAGTTGACGGGCTGCTTCAGGACCAGGCTGTTGCTTCCCGCGCTCACATTCCCCTGGAGCTGCGTCCAGCTCACCCGTTCCTCACCGTGCAGCCGGACGGTGGCGTTGGTCATGGCGCCGAGGAACTTGTCGCCCATTCCCATCACGTCGAGCGTGGGCTCGGACGCGTTGAGCGTGATGACGGCGGTGCTGGGGTAGGGCGTCAGCTCCTGGCCCAGCTCGAACAGCGAGCCTGGGCCCATCACCATCACATACCGCGTGGTGAGGGACACGGGCCGGTTCTGGACGCCGAGCACCTCGCCGTTCACCACGACGGCCCCTAGAGTGAGCGTGCCCTGGAGGCTGACCGCGCTGCCGAGGCCCACGGTGGCGGTGTCGCTCGCCGTCGGCACCGCGCCGCCCCAGACGTAGGCATCATTCCAGTCGTGGACCATCTCCATCCGGAGGTCATCCACCAGCCCCGTGTGGTCTCCCGGAGACGTGTCCTCACCGAGCACACTCACCGTGACGGGCCCGGCGTTCAGCGCGAGCACCGTGGAGAGGTGCTCGGTGTACTGGATGCTCCCGAGGCGGAAGTGGCCGACCTCCGTGCCATTGACGGTGACGCGGACGTCCTTGGCCGGGGGCTGGGTCGGGTCATTCGCGCGCAAGGCGGCCCTCAGTCGGAAGCGGTAGTAGCCCGTGCGCGGAAGGGTGACGGCGGTGGTGGCCGTGGCCCCGCCTTGGAGGAAGAGGACCTGAGCGCCCTCGGGCGCGGCGGGATTGGCGACGGTGAAGGCGCTCCCGTTTCGTGCGAGGCCCGCGCCCGCGGTGAAGCTCCAGGGGCTTCCCGTGGGCGCATAGACAAAGCCGGGGCTGGTGGGGATGGCGGGCGATTCGAAGCCGCTGATGCTGATGTCCCTCACGCGCGACGCCCTGAAGTCATCCACGAAGGCGGTGTCCCCGCCCTGGGGTTTGAGCCCGCGCAGTTCGACGGTATGGGGCCCGGAGGTGAGCAGCACCGGTCCAGCCGTGAGCCGTTGGTACGTCGCGCCGACGGGGCTCACGGTCAGGATGGCCGTGCCGTCAACGAGCAACTGGACGCTCTGGGCGCTGGTCGGGTCGTTTCCACGCTGCGCGGTGGAGAAGCTGAAGACGTAGTAGCCCGCCGTGAAGTTGAACGCGCGTGACGCCGTTCCCGCGGCCTGGAGGACGAGCACCTGCGCGCCTTCGGGCGCATTGGGATTCCCAGACGTGAACGCCGTGGCGTTCCGGGAGAGGCCCGCGCCGCCTGCCAGCGTCCAGCCAGAGCCGGCGGGGGCGTAGGCGTACCCAGGTGAGGCGGGGAGGGCAGGCACCTCGAACGTTCCGTTGGGCACCGTGAACGCGGTCGCCGACGCGGAGCTCACGGCAGCGGCACTGGCTTCAAGCGCGAAACACAGCGTCAATGAGAGGAACAGTTTTTTCGGATAAACCAGGATGTCCGCATGGGCGGATTTATGGCTGTCATCACGGGGCGTCGTCAAATAGGTGTGGGGCGTCGTCGCGAGTGCGGGCTGCTTCGCGTCGCTGACTTGACACGTCATACGCGCGTCCGGAATTCGCGACTCTTGCCGGAGGTCTCGTTCATGCGTGGCTTTCGGGTGGCGGCGGTGGTGCTGGATGCCTGGCGGAAGTGGCCCTAGTGTGAGGGCCGGTTCCTTCCTCGGAGCGTGCCCACCATGACTGTCCTCACTCGACGAACCGTGCTCCAGGGGCTCGCCGTCACCGCCGCGGGCTGTGCCTCGACGCGCTCGGTGCGCGCGCCACGTCCCGGGCCGTCGCTGCCCCTGGGCGCGCAGATGGGAGACCTGCGCACCGGCGCCGTCACCGTCTGGGGCAAGGCGGACCGGGCCTCGCGGCTCGTGGTGGAGTGGAGCGAGGACTCCCGCCTCGTGAAGGGCGTGCATCGCGTGGAGGGCGCCGCGCTCACCGCCGCGACGGACTTCACGGGCGTGGTGGACCTCACGGGTCTGCCGGCGGGGCGCGAGGTCTTCGTGCGGGTGCTCGCGGAGGACGGCGGCGTCACCGGCGAGGAGTGGCGCGGGCGGTTCCTCACGTCACCGGACTCGGCCAAGGACGTGTGCTTCGCGTGGAGCGCGGACGTGTGTGGCCAGGGTTGGGGCATCAACCCGGAGTGGGGCGGTTATCGAGGCTACGCGGCCGTCCATGCGCTGCGCCCCGACTTCTTCCTGCACGTCGGCGACGCCATCTATGCCGACAACCCCCTGCTGCCGGAGGTCGTCCTCCCGGATGGGCGCGTGTGGCGCAACAAGGTGACTCCCGCCAAGTCGAAGGTCGCCGAGACGCTGGAGGAGCTGCGCGGGAACTTCGCCTACAACTTCCTGGACGACTCGCTGCGAGCCCTCGCTCGCGACGTGCCCATCGCGTACCAGTGGGATGACCACGAGGTGCGCAACAACTGGTATCCGGGGCGCAGCCTCGCGGACGACCCCCGGTACACGCAGGTCTCGGACGAACGGGTGCTCGGCGCGCGAGCGCGTCAGGCGTTCTTCGAGTATTCGCCCGTGGGCGGCGCCGCGCGAGCCGAGGGTCGCATCCATCGCCAGCTCTCACAGGGGCCCTTGCTGGATGTCTTCATTCCAGACGTGCGCGCGTTCCGGGCGCCGAACTCCGTCAATCGGCAGGAGCAGCAGGGACCGGAGACGACGTTCCTCGGACGCGCGCAGCTCGACGGACTCAAGCAGTCGCTGGCGGCCTCCCGGGCGACGTGGAAGGTGATTGCGACCAGCATGCCGCTGGGGCTCATCATCCCGGCGGAGAAGCTGCCAGATGGCGCCTACCTCATGGAGGCGTGGGCCAACGGTCCGGGTGCCCCGCTGGGACGCGAGCTGGAGCTGGCGGAGTTGTTGTCCTTCCTGAAGGAGCGGAAGGTGCGCAACGTGGTGTTCGTCACCGCGGACGTACACTACCCGGCGATGCACCACTATCACCCGGACCGCGCGCGCTTCCGCGACTTCGACCCGTTCTGGGAGTTCGTCGCGGGTCCGCTCAACGCGGGCACTTTCGGCCCCAGCCCGCTCGATGAGACCTTCGGCCCGGAGGTCAAGTGGCACAAGCCGGCGACGGTGATGAACGCGGCACCGTGGGAAGGACAGCAGTACTTCGGCAGCGTCCGCATCCAGGGCGACAGTGGCGTGATGACCGTCGCCATCCATGACCTGACGGGCAAGGCGCTGCACTCCGTGGAACTGGAGCCGAACCGATGATGCTCATGCTCGTCGTCCTGCTGGTGGGCTTTGTGTCGGCCGTGGTCGTCGTGCTCTCCATGAATCGTCCGGCAGGGCAGGTGGAGTCGAAGCGCTCGGAGCTGGAGGTCTGCCAGCACTGTGGTCAGGCGCGGGAACTGCTCGACGAGGAGATGGATGACCTCCATCTGAATGATGAGCAACGCCGGCAGGAGCAGAGCGGTGCCGTCGACTATCACGTCTGGTGGTGTGGCTCCTGCGAGGACGGCGTGGTGACGCGCAATTCGCGGTTCATCCAGACGGTGGGCGTGTGCCGTGCGTGCAGCGGGCGCGCGGAGCAGTCCATGCGAACCGTCGTCCCCGCCACGGCCGCCCGTGGCGGGGAGCTTCAAGTGGAGCTGGCCTGTCAGGGCTGTGGCCACCTCCAGCGGTTCTGGCGCTACACGCCCCGGGCTTCGTTGGCGAAGTGAGGGCGCACGTGCCCGCTACGTGGTGAGCACGAGCTTGACCAGCTCCGGGGGACTGCCGACGCGCATGGGGGGCCCCCAGAAGCCACAGCCCCGGCTCACGTAGATGTGGGAGTCCTGGTGCCGGTAGAGACCGGCCGCGTGCTCCCATGCGAGGCCGATGAACAGCGTCATCGGGAGGAGCTGCCCGCCGTGGGTGTGGCCTGAAATCTGGAGGTCCATCCCTCGCTCCGCGGCCACCTTGAAGTTCGCGGGCTGGTGCGCGAGCAGCACGGCCGCCCGGTCCGGCGCCCGTCCCGCGAGCGCCAGGTCCAGGTCGTAGCCCTTCTGGTTGCGCCGTCTCCAGCCGCTCCAGTCGTCCACGCCGACCAGGTCCAGCGAAGCCCCCGCATCGCCGATGCGGACATGGCGGTTGCGCAGCGACTGGATGTCGAGCGTCTGGAGGAACGCCGTCCACTCCGCGTCACCGGAGTAGTAGTCGTGATTGCCGGTGACGAAGTAGCTGCCGTACCGGGAGCGCAGGGCTCCGAGCGCGGCGACGGCGCCTCCCAGCGTGGGCACGTCCCCGTCCACCAGGTCGCCGGTGATGGCGAAGAGGTCCGGCTTGAGGGCGTTGGCCTGACGCACCAGCTCGTCCATGAACCTGCGCTGGATGAAGGGGCCCACGTGGATGTCCGTGAGCTGGACGATGGTGAGCCCATCCAGCGCTCGCGGCAGCTTGGGAATCCTGACGGCGAGCTCCGTCACCAGCGGCGGTGCATAGGCGCGCCAGTTCCCGTACGTCGCCAGCCCTCCGCCCGCGAGCGCGGCGCCTCCCGCCAGCGCGCGCCCCAGGAACTTCCTCCGCTCCTCGTCCACCCGGAGTTCGACGTCTGGCGGAGCCTCCGGCACGGCGGCCGTGGGCGTGGGTGGTGGGGCCGCGTAGCGCCGTTGAATATGCCGTCCCAGGCCGACGAGGGCGCGGAGGAGGTCCGTCGCTCCGAGCGCAATCACCAGACAGAGCGCCACGCCCATCCACGTGTACGTGGTCACCGTCGCGATGCGTTCGAATCCCTCGGGGAGGGCATCCAGCACGGTGCGCCGCATCCCCAGGAGCAGCGTCAGGAGGCCCAGCACGACCAGGGCCACGAACCGGGCCGCGCGACCCCGCACCAGCTCACGGACCAGCCGCCGGTAGATGTACAGGTGGCCCAGCACCGCGCCGAGCCCGATGAGCATCGAGAAGGAGAAGATCCTGAACGGCATGTGCGAGCGACCCGAGGCGAGAGCGGACGAGAAGGGTAACACGGTGCCCACGCCATGGCCGTCCTGGTGACAGGCCGCGCCCGGGTCCTCGCGATTGAACAGAGTCCTCGGCTTCATCGCCGGGAATCCGCCAGAGTCTTTTCGGGCAGGTAGATTCCGTGGGGCAGGCGAGCGTCACGAGGGGACACGCATGGACAAGGTCATCGTCATCACGGGGGCAAGTGGGGGAATCGGGGCGGAGCTGGCCCGGGTCGCGGGGGCGCGTGGAGCGAAGCTGGTGCTGGCCGCGCGGCGTCGGACGGAGCTGGAGGCTGTCGCCAACCGTTCCGGCCGCGACTCGCTCGCCGTCGTCACCGATGTGACGGCTCGCGCGGAGGTGGAACGACTTCGTGACGCGGCGCTCGAACGCTTCGGTCGCATCGATGTCTGGGTGAACAACGCGGGACGCGGCATCACCCGCTCCGTGGCCGAGCTCACCGACGCGGACCTGGAGTTGATGTGGCGCGACAACGTGCACAGCGCGCTTTACGGGATGCAGGCCGTCCTGCCGCACTTCCAGGCGCGCAACGCCGGACAGATTCTCAACGTCTCCAGCACCCTGGGACGGCTGCCCGTGGTGCCCCACCGCTCGGCGTACAGCGCGGCCAAGCACGCGTTGAATGCGCTGAGCGCCTGTCTCCGACTGGAACTGCGCCAGACGCACCCAGGCATCTCCGTCACGGTGGTGATGCCCGGGGTCGTGGCCACGGAGTTCGGCTCGAATGCGCTGGGCGGTGGGCCGGACTCGCGCGCGCTGCCCGGGGCCCAGCCCGTCGAGGAGGCCGTGGAGGCCATCCTCGACGCCATCGCCCACCCGCGTCCGGAGGTCTTCACGAAGGCGTCCACGCAGGCCGAGGTCGAGCGCTACTACCACGACGTCGCCGCGTTCGAGGCGGACCCGGGCGCGCGTCCCGGGCGCTGAGCGGGGTGTGACGCCCGGGAGCAGTCGGGTTGCTCCCGGGAGAAGGTGTCATTCGTAGCGGAGCGACTCGATGGGCGCGAGGCTCGCGGCGCGGCGCGCGGGCCAGATGCCGAAGAACACGCCCACGGACGCGGAGAAGGCGATGGCCACCACGATGGCCTCGGGGGCCACCACCATGGTCCATCCCATGAGCTTCTGGAGCACCGCCGCGCCCCCCACTCCCAGCACCAGTCCGAGCGTGCCTCCGGCCAGACACAGGACGAGGGATTCGACGAGGAACTGGAGCAGGATGTCCGTGCCCGTGGCCCCCAGCGCCTTGCGCAGACCAATCTCGCGCGTCCGCTCCGTCACCGAGACGAGCATGATGTTCATGATGCCGATGCCTCCCACCAGCAGGGAGATGGCGGCGATGCCGGCGAGCAGCAGCGAGAAGGTCTGCGTCGTCTCCTGCACCGTCGCGAGCAGCGAGGCCTGGTCTCGGATGTTGAAGTCGGCCGGCTCCTCGGGACGCAGGCGGTGCTCGCGCCGCAGCTTGAGGTCGATCTCCGCCATGGCGTCGTCCATGGTCTTCTCGCTCATGGCCTGCACGGCGATGGAGCGGATGCGGTCACTGCCCATCACCCGGAACTGCGCGGTGGACAGCGGGATGTAGAGGCTCTCGTCGGGGTTGGAGAAGCCCTGGGAGCCCTTCTCCGCCAGCACTCCAATGACCTCGAAGGGAATGCCTCGGATGCGAATCGTCTCGCCCACCAGCGAAGAGG
>NZ_JABUMQ010000848.1:0-379 GCF_013336645.1 Myxococcus sp. CA039A
GCTGCCGCCGACGAAGGCGACCTGGGCGCAGGCATAGAACGGCATCAGCTCGCCAAGGGTGTCGATGACGAACACGTCTGTGGCCGCGTGTGGCCACTGGTCCACGCGGCGGGTCGCCACGCTCCAGCCCTGTTCGCGCGCCAGCGCTTCCACCTTCGGGAAACGCTCGGGATGTCGCGGTGCCCACAGCAGCAGCAGCTCCGGATGCCGCTGGCGCAGGCGCCGGTGCAGGTCGATCACCGCCTGCTCCTCGCCATCATGGGTACTGGCGGCGATCCATACCGGACGAGCGGCCGGTACCCGCGCGTGGAACTGTTCGACGAAACCCTGCACATCCGGCGTGGCGATGTCGAATTTCAGGTTGCCCAGCGCCTGCACC
>NZ_JABUMQ010000849.1:0-372 GCF_013336645.1 Myxococcus sp. CA039A
GTCACCCCGAACGCTGGAGCCGCGACACTCGCAACTGGACGCCAGCAGGCCCCGTCCGTCTCGGCCCCTCTCCGAACCTCACCCCGGCCGTGCAGGAGTTGAAGCGCATCGGCTGAACCCTCTCACGCGACATCTACCTTGACGCTCACCGCACCGGGGCCGAGGAGGGCCGCGGACAGGGGCAGCCCGAGCAGTGCGCCCGGCTGGCGGAGAGTCCGCGCAGCCCCCTTGGAGTACATGCCGGCCCTAAACCAGAGTTCATGATTCTCGAACGGCCTCAGACGGCACGCCTGAGGTCGGCTCGGCGCAGGGATGGACTGGCAGAGCGTTGAGCGTTGCGAGCAGCGAGGTAGGCATGCACCCGCACCATGA
>NZ_JABUMQ010000085.1:0-34652 GCF_013336645.1 Myxococcus sp. CA039A
TCGTCGAGGTGAAGCCCCCGCCTCCGCCGCCGCCCGCGCCGCCCAAACCCAAGCTGCCTCCCAAGGCCGCGCCTCCCGCGCTCGCCAAGGCGCCGCCTCCCGCGGCCCCCCTCGTCGCGCCCGCGCCCATCGTCGCGCCGACGGTGGTGCCGCTCGACAAGCCTCCCGAGGCCGCCACGGAGACGGTGGCAGCAGCGCCCATCGCCGTGGGCGGCACTGGCGCGCTCGTGCCGGGCGGCCGGGTGGGTGGCACCGGTAGCGGCGAGGGCCTTTCCGCCGGAGGTGGTCGCGCGGCGCCCATCAACCTGCCGGAGTCGGCCACCGCGCCGGAGCCGCTCGAGTCCAACCTCATTCCTGAATACCCCTCCGAGGCCCGCTCCAAGGGTCAGGAGGGCATGGTCATCCTCAAGGGCGTCGTCGAGGTGGATGGCCGCGTCACCCAGCTCAAGGTCATGCGCGGTGATGAGCCCTTCGCCAGCGCGGCGCTCTCCGCCGTGCGCACGTGGCGCTTCAAGCCCGCCATCGTCGACGGCCGCCCCGCCGCCGTCTTCCGCATCTTCAAGGTTCCGTTCCGTCTCAAGTCGTAGGCCGTCTGACTCACCCGCACCTGCCCCCCAGGAGCACATCGCCATGAACTTCAATCTTCGCGACATCTACAACCACATGGGCGTGTTCGCCCTGGGCATCGCCTGGACGCTGATGCTCTTCGCCGTCGCGTCCCTCGCTGTCTTCTTCGAGCGGCTGTTCGTCTTCTTCCGCTCCCGCGCCACCTCGCGCGCCTTCGCCGCTCGCGCCGGTCAGCTCCTCATGCAGCACCAGCACGAGGCGCTGGTGAAGGAGGCCGAGGGCACCAAGGGCAGCCACCTGGCCGTGCTGCTCGGCGGCGGCATGAAGGCGTTCCTCGCGAAGTCGAAGCAGCCCGCGGGCAAGCTGGGCCCGGTGGAGCTCACCCGCCGCGAGCTGGTGCGCATCAATGACCGCGTCAGCGCGGACGTGCGGCGCGGCATGTCGCTGCTCGCCACGGTGGGCTCGGTGGCGCCGTTCGTCGGACTGCTCGGCACCGTGGTCGGCATCATCGAGGCCTTCGCCGGCATCGCCAAGGAGGGCTCCGGCGGCCTGGGCGCGGTGTCCGCCGGCATCGCCGAGGCGCTCGTCGTCACCGCGCTGGGCCTGCTCGTCGCCATCCCCGCGGTGCTGATGTTCAACTTCCTCTCCACTCGCGCGGACGCGCTCCAGCTCTCGCTGGATGCCGCGCGCAGCGAGCTGATGGACCACCTGGAGGACATGCCGGCCGACAAGCGCGGCGGCGTGAACAACGGCGCGGTGGCCACCGGTCCGGAGACCGTGGCGCGCCGGGAGGGGCTCGATGTCCGCCCGGCGTAGCAGCATCACCCCGGAGATGAACGTCACGCCGCTGGTCGACGTGGTGCTCGTCCTCCTCATCATCTTCATGGTCGTCACGCCCCAAATCGAGTCGGGCGCGTCCGTGGAGCTGCCCGCCGCGACGAACCCGGACAAGGAGAACAAGGAGCTGGAGCCGACCACGGTGAGCCTGGCCGCCAACGGCGCCATCTTCATGGACCGCAAGGAGCTCAAGAAGGACGCGCTGCTCGTGGAGCTGAAGGCCCTGCGCGAGAAGAAGCCGGACTCGCCGGTGGTGCTGAAGGCGGACCGGGGCGTGCGCTACTCCGAGGTGCGTGGCGTCTTCAAGAGCATGCAGGACCTGGGCTTCCCGGGCATCAACCTGCAGGTCATCGACAGGAAGAAGTAGGAGCGCGCCATGGCATTCGACCTCGGAGGCGGCAAAGCGGGCGGCCTGCGCCCGACGATGAACGTGACGCCACTGGTGGACGTGGTGCTCGTGCTGCTCATCATCTTCATGGTCGTCACCCCGCTGCTGACCAAGCAGATGTGGATGACGGTGCCCGCGAAGAGCGACAAGCAGGACGAGCCACCTCCCCCTCCGCCCGACGCATTGCCACCGGTGGTGCTCACGGTGGACCGCTCAGGCGTGCTGCGCATCAACCGGGAAGAAGTCCCGCGCGAGCAGGTCGTCGCGCGACTGCAGCGCATGCTCAACGCGCGCCCGGACAAGATCGTGTTCTTCGACGCGGGCGACGACGTGCCTTACGGCGCCGCCATGGAAGTGCTGGACCTCGCCCGGGGAGGAAATCTCACCGTGGGCGTGCTGCCGGACAAGCTCGCGGACTGAAGTGTCCGCCTGGCGGCGGGTCGTGACCTCGAGTTTTCGATCCGCCGCCTGAATCGTCACAAGCCATCCATTCCAATGCCATGCGACTCGCGTTGTTTACAGCGCGACCGTTGGCAAGGAGAGCCGTGTTGTCTCGCGCAAGCCTTCAGCGCGCCCTCGTGGCAGCGCTCATACTCATCACCTCGCCCGGGCTCGCCCTCGGTCAAACCCCTTCCCTTCCTGGCTCGGAGAGCACTCCGTCGGGCACGGAGACGCAGGTCGTCCCGCCCGTGACGGACAACCAGGCGCCCCCGTCCGAGGAACTGCGCCCCGCCGCTCCCGGCATGGCCCCGGCCGCCGACGGAACGAAGCAATCACAGCCACCTCCTCCTGCCCCCACGCCGACCTCTCCACGGCAATCGGGCGTCACGCAGCCGAATGGCTCGCAGACGCCGGGCGCCGTGCAGGCTCCCGCCACCGAGCAGCCGAACGGCACGCAGACGCCGGGCGCCGTGCAGGCTCCCGCGACGGTGCAGACGCCTGGCGCCACGCAGGCTCCCGCCACCGCGCAGCCGAACGGTTCGCAGACGCCGGGCGCCGTGCAGGCTCCCGCCACCGAGCAGCCGAACGGCACGCAGACGCCGGGCGCCGAGCAGGCTCCCGCCACCGCACAGCCGGACGCGCAGCCTGTCGACGGGGCTCCCGCGACGGTGCAGTCGCCGGACGCGCAGCCTGTCGAAGGTGATCCCGCCACCGCGCAGCCCGCCGACGCCACGGCCACCGATGACGAGGCCATGCTGGCCGAGTCCTCCGCGCCGCCCCCGGGCTTCACTGGCATCCACGGCAAGGTCGTCGACGAGGCCAACCAGGAGGGCCTCATCGAGGCCACCGTGAAGGTCGTCACGGGCGCGCAGAAGCAGACGCTCACCGACCTGGACGGCAACTACCGACTCGCGCTGCCGCCCGGCAAGTACGACCTGCGCGTCTTCTACGACGTGTACCAGGGCCGCCGCATCACCGGCGTCATCGTCACGGAGGGCAAGGCCACCAAACTCGACGTCGCGCTCGGCGCGGACGTGGGCGCCGTGCAGGAGGTCGTCGTCGAGGCTCGCGCCGACCGTCGCGCCGAGGGCGCCCTCCTCCAGGAACGCAAGAAGGCCGCCGCCGTCTCAGACGCCATCAGCGCCCAGGAAATCGCCCGCACGCCCGACTCCAGCGCCTCCGATGCCGTCAAGCGCGTCGTCAGCGCCACCGTCGTCGACGGCCGCTACGTCTACCTGCGCGGCCTGGGCGGTCGCTACATCACCACCCTGCTCAATGGCGCGCTGCTGCCCAGCCCCGAGCCCGATGAGCCCAGCGTCCCGCTGGACCTCTTCCCCACCTCGCTGCTCGCCAACCTCAACGTGGTGAAGAGCTACACCGCCGACCTGCCCGGCTCCTTCGGCGGCGGCGCGCTCCTCATCGAGACCAACACCTATCCCAGCCAGTTCGAGTTCAAGCCGCGCCTCACCTTCGGCGGTGACACCGAAACCACGGGCCAGGCCCGCAACACCCAGACTGGCGGCGGGAGCCTGGAGTTCCTCGGCTTCCCCGGCGGCAGCCGCCGGCTGCCTTCCGCCATCCCCACGGACCACGCGCTCGGCAACGGCAACGAGTCGCTCGCCGAACAGGAGCAGCAGTGGGAAAGCTTCAACAACGTGTGGAACGCGCGCAGCAAGACGGCGCTGCCCAACATGGGCCTGAGCGCGTCGCTCGGCGACACACTGCGCTTCGACAACCAGCGCCTGGGCTACCTGGCCACCGTCAACTACGGCCACCGCGAGAACACCCAGTTCACGCAGTACAGCAAGGCCTCCTACGACCTGGAGGGCAACTTCGTCAGCTACGACGACGCCCAGACGCAACTGGGCACCGAAGTCGCCAACCTGAGCGGCCTCGCCAGCGTCGGCTACCAACTGGACCGCGACAACGAGCTGACCCTCTTCAGCCTCTTCACCCGAGGCACCGAGACGCGCACCACCACCAGCGTCGGCGTGGACACGCTCAAGGGTGACCGGTACGAGGGCAGCCGCCTCCAGTTCGTCGTCCGGCAGCTCTCCTTCAACCAGCTCCGCGGCTTCCACCGCATCGGCCTCTTCGGCGACTCGGAGGTGGACTGGCAGGCCAACCTGTCCCGCGTGGACCGCGACGAGCCGGACACGCGCGACTCGCTCTACAGCGACAACCTGGGCAACCCGTCCGGCGGCATGTCGTTCCCCAACCAGGCCAACAGCGGCGAGCGCTTCTTCGCCGACCTGGGCGAGACGTCCTTCGGCGGCAGCGTCAACATCACCGTGCCCCTCTCGGACGTGCGCCTGAAGGTGGGCGGCCTGACGCAGTTGTCCTTCCGCGACTTCCGCGCCCGCCGCTTCCGCTACGGCATCTCCCCCAACTCGGACGTGGACCGCTTCCTGCCTCCCGAGGCGCTCTTCAGCGCGGAGTACCTGGGCAACGGCATGCGCATCCAGGAGAGCACCCGTCCGGACTCGGACGCGTATGACGCGTCGCTCGGCGTCTTCTCCGGCTACGTCACCGCCGACGTCAAGGCCACGGAGGCGCTGCGCCTCGTCGGAGGCCTGCGACTGGAGAGCACCCAGCAGAAGCTGACGGCGCTCAATCAGTTCACCGGCGCGGAGGCCTCCCGGAACGACGCCGACTACCTGGACTGGCTGCCCACGCTCAACGCCATCTACGCGCTCACCCCCACGGTGAACCTGCGCGCGGGCTACAGCTACACGCTGGCGCGGCCCACCTTCCGCGAGCTGGCGCCCTTCACCTTCTACGACTTCGTGCGCCGCCGGAACGTCTCCGGCAACCCAGCCCTGGTGCAGACGCGCATCCACAACGCGGACGCCCGCGTCGAGTGGTTCACCGGGGACAACGAGGTGCTCGCCGCGAGCGTCTTCTACAAGCGCTTCCTGAATCCCATCGAGCGCGTCGTCAACTCCGCGGGCGCCGGCGACATGAACTTCGAGAACACGCCGGCGGCGAACACCTACGGCCTGGAGCTAGAGGCGCGCACCTCGCTGGGCCGCGTCACCCCGGCGCTCCAACCGTTCAAGGTGGGCGTCAACCTCACGCTCATCCAGTCGAACATCGACCTGGGCTCGCTGCAGGGCCTGCAGACCAACGCAGAGCGTCCGATGCAGGGCCAGTCGCCCTACGTCGTCAACGTCAACCTCGGCTACGAGCGGCCCCAGAGCGGCACGGAAGTGGCGCTGCTCTACAACGTCTACGGCCGCCGCATCAACGAAGTGGGCACCGACAACCTGCCCGACGTCTACGAGCAGCCGTTCCACCGCATGGACCTGGCCGTCACCCAGAAGCTCACCGAGGCCATGCAGCTCAAGCTGACCGCGTCCAACCTCCTCAACTCCCGCATCACCTTCCAGCAGGGCGACATCGCCCTGGTCCAGTACCGCCCGGGCCTCGCGTTCTCCGCGTCGCTCGGCCTCTCCCTGTAGTTTCCCTCCCGAAAGGAAGTCTCGCCATGAAGCGCTTGTTTGCCTCCCTCTTCATCCTGTCCAGCCTTGTCATTGGCACTGGCTGCGGCGACGACGACAAGAAGGACCCGATTGACCAGCCCCCCCCGCCGCCCGATGCCGAGACGGTGGAAGTGGCGCAGGACATCACCGCGGACACGACCTGGAAGACGGGCAACACCTACGTCCTCAAGAAGTACGTCTTCGTCAACAGCGGCACGCTGAACATCGAGGCGGGCGCCATCGTCAAGGGTGAGCAGGGCAGCGCGCTCATCATCACCCGTAACGCGCGCATCAACGCGGTGGGCACCGCGGAGAAGCCCATCGTCTTCACGTCCTCCAAGGCGGCCGGTCAGCGCGAGCCGGGCAACTGGGGCGGCGTGGTGCTGCTCGGTCGCGCGAAGCTGAACGTGTCCGGCGGCGAGACGACCATCGAGGGGTTCTTCTCCACCAGCGGCAATGACCAGACGAAGTACGGCGGCACGGACGACGCGCACAGCTGCGGCACGCTGAAGTACGCGCGCATCGAGTTCGCCGGCTTCGAGCTGGCGCCCAACAACGAGCTCAACGGCCTCACCGTGGGCGGCTGCGGCACGGGGACGGACATCGACTACGTGCAGGTCCACAAGGGCCTGGACGACGGCATCGAGATGTTCGGCGGCACCGCGCCGCTCAAGCACATCGTCATCACCCAGGCGGATGATGACGCGCTGGACTACGACCTGGGCTACACCGGCAAGGTCCAGTTCCTCGTCGTGCAGCAGAGCCCCCGCGTGGGCGACCGCGCCATCGAGGCCTCCAGCCACAAGACGACGGCCACGCAGGAGCCCATCTCCATCCCCGAAATCTGGAACGCCAGCTTCATCGGCTCCAACGCGGACCCGGGTGGCAACCCCTCGCAGGAGGGCCTGGTGTTCAACACCGGCGCGGGCATCAAGCTGCGCAACGCCGTCGTCGCCTACTTCAAGGACCAGGCCGTGGACGTGGACGGCACCGCCTCCGCGGCGCTCTTCACCGAGGAGTCGGCCGACCCTCGGCTGTCCATCCGCAACACCTTCTTCTTCGACAACGCCAACCTGAACGACACCATCCCCTTCGCGCCGAACCCGAAGGTGGAGGGTGGCGTGACGGTGGACGCGGACGTCAGCCGCTTCAACGAGGCGGAGCGAATCCTGGTCGCGGCCAACGGCGTGAAGACGCAGGACCCGCAGCTCACCGACGCGACGAACCTGACGGCGCCCAACTTCGCGCCGCGCACGGGCTCGCCCCTGCTGAACCCGGACAACGCGGCCGCGCCGGGCGCGGGCTTCGACACCAGCGCGCGCTTCGTCGGCGCGGTGGGCACCACCAACTGGCTGGCGGGCTGGACGGCGTTCCCGGAGAACTGAGTCACCTCGCTTGAAACCGGTCCGCTCCGTGGCTGCCCTCGGAGCGGACCGGCACCGTGGCCCGGCCGCGGGTCTCTACCGGAGGGGGGCTCCGGGGAGGCTTCGCGTCCGGGCCTCGGCTTTTTCAGGAGGCCCCTAAAGGCAAGCGCATCACGCCGTGGGCAGCACGCCGTTGCCTTCGTGCGCGACGGCCAGCGCTTCCGCCGTGGCGCCTTCCGCGAACAGGGACGCACCCGCGGACGGACGCACCTTGGGCGGACGACCCCGGCGCTTCGGCGCGTTCTCCTCGTTGCCGTGCTGCGCGGCCACCGGCTCCACCGCGACACCCTCCACCTTCGCGCCCTTGCGCACCGGACGCGGCAGGTGGATGGAGTCCAGCTTCGTGTTCAGCTCCGGGTTCTCCTCGGAGAACACCCGCGCGTACGCCAGCGCGCGCTGGCCCTTCTGGAGCAACGCGTCCTGGCTCTCGTGGAGCGACTGCCGCGCGGCCTCCAGCACCGCCTGCGCCTTCGCCACCGCTTCCGCCTTCACCCTCACCTGCGCCGCCGCGTCCTCCAGCACCTCCCCGCTCATGTCCGGGAAGCGCACCTCCGCCAGCTCCGTGGTGAACAGCTCCAGCAGCGCACGCAGCGCCGGGGAAATAGGGTCGTTGTCGTTCGAATCGAACATGGCGGGCCTCCTGGCTCCTCGCGATGGGGGAGACATCTGCTCACGTGTTCAGTGTCAGATCAAGAGGGTACGCTGCCGGGCCGGAAAGTCGGCCCCGTCCGCGTTTTCTCCCACACACCGCCGGCTGACGCTTCGTTCAGTGCCAGCGCTTCGGGCCTCAGTCCACGCGGACCAGGGACGCCTCGCGCAGCCCCTCGTTCGCGCCGATGTCCACCGCGAGATAGTGCCGCCCCACTCCGTCGAACGTCTCCGGAATCGCGCCGCCGCCCCCGGAGATGAACGCGGGGATGCCCGCGTTGGTGAAGGAGTAATACGAGTGGATGTGTCCGTAGAGCGTGAGGTCCACGCCCTCGCGCGCGAGCTTTCCCACCAGCCCCGCCGACTCGCCCCGGTTCGCGAAGCCGCCGCCCCGCAGGCCCACGGGGTCCTGCGGCGGCACGTGCATCGCCACCACGTGCGTGCCCTGTCGCGACGACGCCAGCCACCCGTCGAGCTGCTCCTCCACGATGGGGTCCAGCGTGCCGTTGCTCGAGTCCACCACCGTGAAGCGCACGCCCTGGAACACGAAGCTCTGGCTGCCGCGCCCCACGAGCGTCGTGTACTCCTCCGCGTCCTTCGAGAAGGTCTCGTGGTTGCCCAGCGTCGCGTACAGCGGAATGCGCGAGCCCGCCTCCAGGCGCTCCTGGAACTCCAGCAGTTGCTCGCGCGTGCCGTTCTCCGTCAGGTCTCCCGCGAACAGGATGAAGCGCAGCGAGTCATCCTTCACCAGCCGCGCGTAGACGTCTCCCACGCGAGGCAATGCCTCCTGCACGTCCGCCAGCGCCGCGAAGCGGAAGGGCGCCGTGGAGTCCCACCCCGGAGGCGCGACTCGAAGCCTGGCCACCGCGCCCGGACGCAGTCCCACGCGCCACGCCTTCACCGTGGGAAGCGCCTGCGGCACCGGCTCCACCGCCAGCACCTCGCCGTCCTCCAATTCCGCGAGCAGCTCCGCGTCTGGCATCGCGTTGCGCACCGTGAGGACCCAGTCCGACGTCGACTCCGCGTCCAGCGTCGCCCGCGCCGTGAAGACCGGGGCATTGCCCCACAGCGTCACCTCGCCCGAGCCGACACTCCGCACCGCCGCGAGCCCGTCCGCCACCTCCAGCGACAGTCCGCCACCCTCGGCGCGGCCCACCTTGGAGTCACGCACCGCGCGGTTCTCCGCGGGCCGCAGGCACCCCGTCATCAGCAGCGCCGACAGCACGCCCATGGCACCGATGCGACTCATGACTCACCTCCCAGCGCATAGATGAGGGACAGCCGCCCCACGAGCGCGCCACCCGCTTGAAACTCCGCGGCGACGCCCCACGTCTCGGTCAGGAGCGCGCGCCCCCGGAGCCCGAAGTTGCCCACCACGCCTCCGCCCAGCGTGCGCAGCCCGCCCGCGAAGCCGTCCTTGCGGTGGTCATAGAAGAGCATCGCCTCGCCCTTGAACGGCCCACCGCCGCGCCCCAGCCACACGCCATAGCCAAAGCTGAAGAGCAGCTGCGAGTGCAGGTTCCCGTCACTCACCGGGCCCGGATAGCTGTAGCCCTGGAGCGCCATGCCGATGCTCGCCTCCGCGAAGGAGCCGGCCAGGGACGGACTCACCCGCGCCATGGCGTAGCGGCCTCGGAAACCCATGTCGCCACCGACGACGGTGAAGCCCTCCGTGGGGAAGCGATGGAACAGGCCGAACAGCTCCGCGTCCAGCGACGAGCCATCCGAGCCCGCCCGCCGACGCTCCGGCTCGCCAAGCAATCGATACGCACCGCCCAACCGCACCTGCGTGTTGCCTTCGTCCGGGGCCATTCGAGCGATGGCCTCCAGCTTCACCTCCTCGAAGCGCGCCACCGCGCCCAGCGACACGAAGTGGTCGTAGTCGAACGAGGTGTCGCTCACGTACTGGTAGCCCATCTCGAACTCCAGCGGCGGCAACGAGGACGCGGGCACTCCCGGGTCGAACGCCGGCGACGCCACCGAGTAGAGATTGGCGAGCGCGGAGATGCCGAACACGCTGAAGCCCGCCAGCGTCACCGCGTACAGCGGAGCGATGGTGCGCCGCGACGCCCCCGTGAGCGCGATGGGCACTCCGCCCAGCGCGATGAGCCCCAGCCCCGCGCCCTCCATCGCGAAGAGCCGCTTGGCCGTGTGCCCGTCTCCCGCCAGCGCCGGCGCGAGTCCGTGGAACAACAACCCCGGCACCACCGCCACCGCCGCGGGCACCACCTGGAACGAGCGGGACGCATCCAGCAGCGCCGTCGTCGACGCGGGCAGCGGGGACAACGGGCTGTCGGGGCGGCCTTGCGGCGTCAGCGGCGCGGGCAGTCCCATCGGCACCTCGGACACACTCGCCGCGGCTTCGGCCGAGGCGGGCGCCAGGAGCTCCGACGAGGGGCTCGGCACGGGTGACTCCACGCGCAGCAGCTCCGGCGCGGGAAGCGGTGACGGCCTCCCCAGGTCTGGCATGGGCACCATGGCGTCGGGCATCCGGGGTCGCCTCGGCGCGCCCACCGTGGCGCGACCTGGCAGGTCCCTCGGGATGTCCGTCCCACCCAGTTGGGGGCTCCGGGCAAGCAGATCAAACGCCGTCAGCGGCTCCGCCTCCGCGTCCTGGGCCAGGGCTCGGACGGGAAGGACGAGGAACGCACCCACCACCGCCACGGCAAGGGGCCACGAGCGGGGGGACAGCTCGGACACCATGGGCTTCGCCTCGTTTCTCTGGAGAGAGCCAGACCGCCCTCATCCAACGGCCTGGGCCGTGCCGGCCTACATAACCGCCCCCCGGCCTTCCGCAGCACGGACCTGCGTGAAGAAATGTGAAGCGAGCTGACAGTCGGAGCGTGAGGGCGCCTCCGATGAATCACAACCCACTGGAATCACTGGGAGACTTCGCGACATTCTCCCGGACCCCGGATTATCCATCCCCTCGACGAATCATTCTGAGAACCGACGGCCCTCAGTCCGAGAGCGACGCGGCCGCTTCGAATGGGACGGGATTCGAGCCCTGGGGCGTGGATCACCCGGCAGATCCAACCATCCCACGGAAAACTTCGCGTGCGACGCGAGCGCGTTCCGGGACTTTCAGTAGAACAAGAGTATGCTCGATGTCTCACAACGTCCTGAACTGGCCTTGTAATCGTGGCGGAACCGACTCCCCAGCAATTCGGCAAATACGTCCTTCTTTCGAAGATTGCCGCGGGAGGCATGGCCGTGACCTACCGCGCCCGGATGACCGGAGCGGCGGGCGTCACGAAGCCCTGCGTCATCAAGCAGATCCTCCCCCACTTCGTGGACGATACGGACTTCGTCGAGATGTTCATCGGCGAGGCGCGGCTGGTGGCCAGCATGAGCCACAGCAACATCGCCCAGGTGTTCGACTTCGGCGAGGTGGACGGCCAGTACTTCATCGCCATGGAGCTGGTGCAGGGCCAGCCGCTCTCCAAGGTCCTGCGTCGAGCGGCGCGCGCGGGAATGACGTGCTTCCCCGAGGCCCTGGCGCTGCACGTGGGGAGCAAGCTGTGCGACGGCCTGGACTACGCGCACCGGCACGTGGGCGAGGACAACGTGGAGATGGGGCTGGTGCACCGGGACGTCTCCCCGGACAACGTCCTCATCTCGTACGAAGGTGAAATCAAGGTCATCGACTTCGGCATCGCCAAGGCCACCAGCGCGGTGGAGGCGAAGACGTCGCCGGGCACGCTCAAGGGCAAGTACCCGTACTTCTCCCCGGAGCAGGCGCAGGGCCGGCAGGATTTGGACGCCCGCACGGACGTGTACGCGGCGGGCGTGGTCCTCTACGAGATGGTGTGCGGCAAGCGTCCCTATGAGGGCGAGTTCGTCACCGTCCTGCCGCGCATCCTCACGGGCGACTGTCTGCCTCCGTCGGCGAACAACCCGTCGGTGAGCCCGGACCTCGAGACGGTCATCTCCCACGCGATGGCCATGGAGCGCGAGTCGCGCTACCAGACGGCGAAGGAGCTGAGCGAGGCGCTGGTGGAGTTGCTCTACCGCGACAACCCTCGCTTCACGCCCGCGCTGCTGTCGCAGCTCATGGCCTACCTCTTCGCCGAGGAGCTGATCGCGGAGGGCCGCAAGGCGGAGGTGTCCACCGCCTTCAAGGAGCAGATTTCGCAGTGGCAGTTGGGCACGGTGGAGCCCTCCGCGGGCCGCGCCCGGCCGCTGTCCTCCGGCAGTGGCCAGGTCGGCAGCAGTCCGCGCGCCTCCAGTCCGGGCCTGCGCTCCAAGCCGGGCAGTGACAGCGGTGCGAAGCCCCCGAGCGACGGCGCTCGTCGGCCCGCCGGCAGCAGTCCGGGGATGCGCAAGGTGACGAGCGCGGGAAGCATCCGCCGCGCGACGAACACCGGAATGCCCCGCGTGGAGAGCACGGGCTCTGGCCGCAGGCCCGTGACGAGCGAGCGCCCCGGACCTCCCGTGCCGGAGTTGCCGGAGGAGCCGGACACGGACTCGAGTGACATCATCAAGACGATGATGCCCACCGTCGTGCCCGCCGCGCTGGCCACGTTGGCCGCGCCGCTGGACACGCCCGTGGAGACGCCCGCCGTCACCGGCCAGTCCATGACGACGCAGCCCGCGGGAGTCTCCAGCGTGGCCCGGACGTACACGGGCACGGGATACCGCACCTCGGTGGACGAAGCGCGCGAGGCGCTGGCGCGGGAAGAAGCCGAGCGCGTCGCGAAGCAGCAGAAGGCCGTGAAGCAGATGACGCTCTACGTCTTCGGCTCGGCCATCGTCATGCTGTTCATCGCGCTCTTCTACCATTTCGTCATCAAGTCGGACGCGCCCGACACCTCGGCGTCGAACAGCGCCACGCTGTGGGTCACCTCCAAGCCCGCGGGCGCCAAGGTGAAGCTCAACGGCCGCGACGTCGCCGGCAAGACACCTCTCATGGTGGAGGGTGTCCTCGTGGGCGAGGCCAACACCCTGGTGCTCACGCTGCCGGGACATCTCGCCTGGACGCGGCGCTTCACGCCGACGTCGATGATGATGGAGCCGATGAACGCGGAGCTTCAGCTCCTCGCCACGCCTCCGCCCACGGATGCGCCGCCTGTCGTGGCCGCGCCCGTGGAGGCAAAGCCCGTGGACCCGAAGCCCGTGGGCGAGGCCCAGCCCGTCGTGGCGACGGCTCCGGACGACGGCGGCATTCCGGTGAAGGTCGACCCGGTGGTGGTGGCGGCGACGGCGACGGGCACGACGACCGACGACGATGAGGATCCACAGCCGCTGGTGGACCCCAAGGAGCCAAGCGCGGCGCTGCGGGAGTTGCATGAGGTGGACTACCCCACGCGACTGCTGGTGCTGCGGCCCATGTACAACGCGGCGCCCATTCCCGAGTACGCGACGGCCACCATCGACCTGAATCCGGGCACCTCGTATTCGGTGTGGACGCAGGGCACCGCTTCATTGGCCGAGGGCCGGGGCACCGCTTCCGGGACGCTGGTCTACTTCGCCGAGGGCGACGGTCCCGTGGATGGCAGCTTCGGGCTGCTGAGCGCCTCCACGCGCACCATCAAGAACGCTCGGAAGCTGCATGTGTTCGCGGTGGACGACAACGGGCCGGAGGACAACACCGGCAGCATCCGCGTCGTCATCCGCCAGTCCGCCTACGTGCCGCCGCGCTCGCTCGCCTTCGAGGCGAAGGAGCACGCGGTGCAGCTCAAGCCCGAGCACCAGGTCGTGCTGCGCGGACTCAACCCGCGCTCCACCTACCTGTTCACCGTGCGGGACGACTTCGCGGAGCTGCGCTCGGGTGCCAATGGTCGTGTGCGACAGGTGCTGTGCATCGAGCGCGGCACTTCGCCGTCCTCCGTCCGCACCTCGCACCGGATGCTCGAGACGGGCAAGCGCTATCAGGTCACCGACACCGAGGACCTGCGCTGCTTCTTCCCTGACTCGAAGCGGAGCGACAACCAGGGCGCGCTCGAAGTGGACATCGTGGATGCGACCACGCTGTCGCGGAAGGAACGGGCCGCGGTGCTTCGCGGTTCGCGACGTTCGGAGCGCTGACGCACGGTACGGCGCGGCGCGGGCGACGCTCATCCCCCCGCGCATGAACCTCTTCGCCACGTAGAGTTGGCCTGCTACGGCGCGCACGAGTGCGTTGCAGCACATCGCGCCCCGTCCAGTGCACGCGAGAGGCAGTCACTCACATGCCGCACCTCGGCTGTCCCGTACAGGTGCGCGAGCCCCAATCACCCGCATGCCGCGCCTCGACCGCTCCGCTTGGGTGCGCAAGTCCCAGTCACTCACATGCCGCGCATCCGCTGCCTAACGCAGGTGCGCAAGCGCCAGTCATTCGCATGCGGCGCATCCACCGCCCCGCACAGGTGCGCACGCGGCCACCTCTCGCAGTGCCACGCACGGCGCCCCGCTCCGGGACGAAAGTCCCAGTGTCTCGCATGGCGCACTGTGCGTCTTTGCTCTCTAAGAGGAGACGGACAACCAGGCCCTCAGCAGTCCGCTCGTCCCGCGAGCCTGCACGGGAGCCATGCCTGGAGGGCACGACCTCGCGCGCTTCGGAGTACCTAATTTCGAGGTGTCGACCTCTTCATCGGAGGCTTCGCGATGGCGTCAGCACAAGTCGCCAACAAGCCAGGCCCCGAGAAGCAGGGAGCCGTGCGGGAAGTCGCCGCCCGGCGAACGAGGGGGCAACGGGATGACAGCTTCCCGCCGTAAGGGCTAGCGGGGGCCGCGACGTACGCCGGCCCGGCTCGACAAGACGGGAAAGGCACGTGGGCGCGGAGCCGAGGAGGGCACCGGGCCCACGAGTCTATCCAGCGTCCTCACGCGCACGCATCAGCACCGCGAGCTCGGCATCCCCCGCGAAGGGACTGCGCTCCAGCGCCGCGATGACCGCCTTGCGGTCCGCCTCACCCTTGTTCTGGCTGAGCTTGAACTTGCCCTCCAGCCGCGTCACGCGCAGCTCGAACGCCACGATTCCACCCACCAGCCGGTTCACGTACTCCTCCGACTGCTCCAGAGTCCATGGCCGTTCGTTGCCAGACTCGTAGCGCGCCGCCGTCTCGCGGAGGATGCGCAGCACCTCGTCACCCGCGTCGATGACCTTGGGCCGTCCATACGCATGCACCGTGGCGTAGTTCCACGTCGGCACCTGGGGCGTCGTCGCGTACCAGGTGGGCGACACGTAGGCGTGCGGGCCCTGGAAGATGACGAGCGCGTCCCGCTCGGCGGCGAAGGCGCGCCACTGCGGATTGGGCAACGCCATGTGCGCGAGCAGCCGAAGCGCTCCCGCCTCATCCCGCTCCGTGAGGAAGGGCAGGTGCGTGGCGAAAGGCGCTCCGTCCTCGCCCACCGTCACCAACGTGGCGAAGGAGTGTCGCGTCATCAACTCCAGGAGGCGCTGTGCGTCCCGTTCCTCGAAGTGGCGAGGGATGTACATGCCCCCTGCGTCCCCCGGGGAGACGGCGCGCGTCAACGGGTGCTTAAGAACTCCTCAAGGTTTGCCCCCTACCTTGAAGGCTGGGCGCAGGGCCGGCCACGCGCCCCGAAGTATCTCTCGGGGAGTACACATCCATGAAGCTCAAGGCAGGTTTGCTGGCGACGGCGCTGTTTGGCGTGGGCTGTGGCGCGGAGAAGGACCCGGGCATCACCGAGCAGCAATCCCAGCTCGCCGTGGCATCGGCCGTGGGAGAGGCGCAGTCCGCGGACGTCCCCCTCGGCTCCCGCTTCCTGGAGGGACTCCCTCTGGAGGTCCGCCGCTGGGAGCACGAGGGCTATCAGTGTGACGCCGAGCCGGAGACGGCGAAGGTGGAGGTCTGCGGCCAGAGCTTCCCCTCGGAGCTGCACCTCTCCTGGACGGACTGCCAGGCTCGGACCCGGGGCCGTGGGGGCTGCGGATGGGACCGCCCCCAGCCTCCTCCCGACAGTGGAACTCCGACATCGCAGCCGCCGTCCGGAGAGGGCCCGCGCGGGGAAGGCACTGGCATCGTGTCATCCGGCTCGGTCGACGTGGTGACGGCCATCACCTCCGAGGAAGAGTGTGCGGAGAACGCGCCGCTGCGCTTCGAGCAACAGTCCACGCATGACATCACGCATACGGCAACGGACGGCCAGAGCACGAAGATGACGGGCAGCATCGCCTCCGTCTCCGTGCGAGTGCCCGGCGCGCAGACGCTCAGCCGCACCGTCACCTTCGACACGACTCGCACGAACCTGGATGCCCAGGGCACCGTGGTGGACAGCGTCCACCTCACGGGCACGCTGGAGGAGACGTTCGACCCGGACGCCGCCTCGCCCACGCGGACCAGCCACGGCACACTCACCGCGACGCTCGCGGACGGCAGCGTTTCCACCGTCACGCAATCCGGCATCGTGCGCGTGCCGCCCTCCGTCTGCGCGTGGCCCATCGCCGGCACGCAGGAGCGCACCCTCGCCGATGGCACCACGCACACGCTGGTCTTCGGCCCTGAGTGTGGACAGGCCACGCTCGACGGCGAGACCCTCGACCTGCCCTCGCGGCCCATGGGCCCTGGCGACGGTGGCTTCGGCGGCAAGCGCCCCGGTGGCCCGCCGCCGCCGCGCGGTGGCCCGGGTGGTGGCGGGCGCTAAGTCCCAGGCCTCGTTCTCGGCCCGCTAGCGAGCGCGCTGCCCCAGCCCCTGAAACGACACGGGGCGCGGTGCCTGAATCGGCGCCGCGCCCCGTCACTTCGTCGTCCATCAGGCCCGCGAGCCCGGCGGACTCAAGGACTCAGATGTCCAGGTTCTGCACATCCAGCGCGTTGCGCTCGATGAACTCGCGGCGCGGCTCCACCGCCTCGCCCATCAGCAGCGAGAAGATTTCGTCGCTCTCCACCGCGTCCTCCACCCGCACCTGCAACAGCGTGCGCGTGAGCGGATTCATCGTCGTGTCCCAGAGCTGCTCCGGGTTCATCTCGCCCAGACCCTTGTAGCGCTGCATCCCCAGGCCCTTCTGCGCGTCCTTGCGCAGCGCCGCGTGGACCTCCTGCACGGAGAACGCCGTCACGTGGCCGGCGTCCACCTTCACCCGGTAGGGCGCGTCACCCAGCGACTTGAAGGAATCCCGCAGCGACACCAGCTCCTG
Source organism: Myxococcus sp. CA039A (assembly GCF_013336645.1). Lineage (NCBI taxonomy): Bacteria > Pseudomonadati > Myxococcota > Myxococcia > Myxococcales > Myxococcaceae > Myxococcus > Myxococcus sp. CA039A. Next base: position 16,870 of record NZ_JABUMQ010000085.1, read on the forward strand.
GTACTCCGGAGACGACAGGAAGGTGTGGTCGAACACCGTCGACCGCATCGCGCCATTCACGTCCGTGCGGAACACCAGCCGCTTCGTCTGGTGCTCGGGGTCCGTCTCCACCTCGTACTTCACCCGGCCCAGCACGTCCGGCATGCGCCGCTCGAACTCCGAGTGAGCACCCTTCACCGCCACCGCCAGCGCCTCGTCGTCCGCCAGCATCTCCGCCGTCAGCCGCGCGCCCTGCACCACCGCGTCCACCACCCGCGCGTCGCGCCGCTTCGCCTGCTTCTCCAGCCGCTCCTCGTAGGTAATCACCTTCTCCAGGAGGGCCTTCAGGTCCGAGCCACCCACTTCGCCCGAAGGCGTCAGCACCCGCCCGTGCTCCGTGGCGATGCCCAGCAGGTACTCGTCCAGCGCGCGCTGATCCTTGACGTACTTGTCCTTCTTGTTGCGCGTGACTTTGTAGAGCGGCGGCTGCGCGATGTAGAGGAAGCCCTTCTGGAGCAGCTCCGGCATCTGCCGGAAGAAGAACGTCAGCAGCAGCGTGCGGATGTGGCTGCCGTCCACGTCGGCGTCCGTCATCAGGATGATGCGGTGGTAGCGCGCCTTCTCCGGGTTGTAGTCCTCCGGACCAATGCCCGTGCCCAACGCGGTGATGAGCGTGACGATTTCGGCGCTCGTCAGCATCTTCTCGAAGCGCGCCTTCTCCACGTTCAGAATCTTGCCGCGCAACGGGAGGATGGCCTGGTTGCGCCGGTCCCGCCCCTGCTTCGCGGAGCCACCTGCGGAGTCACCCTCGACGATGTACAGCTCGCTCTCGTGCGGATCCCTGCTCTGGCAGTCCGCGAGCTTGCCCGGAAGCCCACCACCGTCCAGCACGCCCTTGCGGCGCACCGTCTCGCGCGCCTTGCGAGCCGCGAGGCGCGCCCGACAGGCATCGCCAATCTTCGCGACGATCTTCTTGCCGATGAGCGGCGTCTCTTCCAGGAAGGTGCCGAGCATTTCGTTCACCATCTGCTCGACCAGGCCCTTCACCTCGCTGTTGCCCAGCTTCGTCTTCGTCTGGCCCTCGAACTGGGGGTTGGACACCTTGACGGAGATGACGGCGGACAGGCCCTCGCGGGCGTCCTCACCCGTGGGCGTCTCCTTGAGGTCCTTCCAGATGCCACTCTTCTCCGCGTAGCTGTTGAGCGTGCGCGTCAGGCCCGCCTTGAAGCCGGACAGGTGGCTGCCACCATCCTGGGTGTTGATGTTGTTGGCGAAGGTGTAGACGCGCTCGTCGTAGCCGTCGTTCCACTGCATCGCCAGCTCGAGCGCCACGCCGTCCTTGTCTCCCGAGAAGGAGATGGGCTTGTCGTGGAGCACCTGCTTCGACTTGTTGAGGTACTCCACGAACGAGGAGATGCCGCCTTCGAACTTGAAGTCGTGCTCCTTGTTCGTGCGCTCGTCGCGGATGACGATGTGCAGCCCCGCGTTGAGGAACGCCAGCTCGCGCAGGCGCTGGCTGAGCGTCTCGAAGTTGAAGTCCACCGTCTCCATCACGGTGGTGTCGGGCTTGAACGCCACCATCGTCCCGCGCTTGTCGGTGGTGCCGACCTCCTGCGGGTGCGAGTTGGGAACGCCTCGGGCGTAGGACTGCTCGTACACCTTGCCGGCGCGCTGGACGCGGACCTTGAACCACTCCGACAGGAAGTTCACGCAGGTGACGCCCACGCCGTGCAAGCCGCCGGAGACCTTGTAGGCCCCGTTGCCGAACTTGCTGCCGGCGTGCAGCTCCGTGAGGACCACTTCCAGCGTGTCCTTGCCCTTGAACTTGGGGTCCGGGTGAGGACCCACGGGGATGCCGCGCCCGTTGTCCTGGACGCTCAGCGAGCCGTCCACGTGGATGATGACCTCGATGTCCGTGCAGTGGCCCGCGAGCGCCTCGTCCACGGCGTTGTCGACGACCTCGTAGACGAGCTTGTGGAGCCCGTAGGTCATCGTGTCGCCGATGTACATGCCGGGGCGCTTGCGGACCGCTTCCAGGCCCTCGAGCTTGGTGATGCTATCGGTCCCATACTCCATGGGCAGGGGAGCGACCGAGGCACCGGTAGCGGGGGTCTTTTCCATGTGATGCTGTCCTTGGAAAAAGGAGCCTTGCAACAGGGCTGTGCCTACCATCTCGAGGCACACTGAACAAGAGTAACGAGCCCGCGCAAAGCTGCGTAAATATTCGTGAAAATCGCTTGGCCGCCCCTCGGGGAGGCGGCCTGCGGAAACCGGGGGGTCAGGCGTCGAATCGGGACGGCGGGAGGCGATCCTCCAGCGCCGAGATCAACTCCTCGAAAACAGCCTTGCGGGCGAAGAGATGCCGGGTGACGAGCACCCTTCCCTCCTCCTTCAAGAACAAACCGAGCACGTTCCCCCTCCTGCCGAGCCGGCGCACGGAATCAATCTGCCCCCAGTGCAGCTCCAGCTCGCGGGAGCTGAAGGGGCGGGCCACGCGGACGCCTCGCGTGTCCAATGAGATGCCCCAGCCGGCACGGGGTCGCAGGCGGTGGATGGCCACGAGGAAGGCGAACATCAGGCCCGCCGTGACACCCGCGCGGGCCATCTCCTGGATGCCCCCTCCGTCCCGGGCATTGGCCAGGGCCCAGGCGGTCAGCACCGCCAGGACACAGGCGCCCAGGAAGAGGCCGATTCGAGTGGCGCGAGGGTCGAAGGCGTAGAAGCGCGGGCTGCTCATGAGTGCCAGCGCACCCTAGCCGTCCTGGAGGGCTCGCGCGCGGTTTTGAGCAGGCCGTTGTTCGCCGTCCGGCGTGCGCCACCTACGATGGACCCGCGCCATGACCGATGCCGAACTGAACGACCGACTTCTCACCAACGTCATCGCCTTCAAGCACCTCCAGCGGGAGCGCGGACTGCTGCGCCACGGGAGCGCCCCGGGCATGGATGCCTTCGCCCTGCCCGAGTACCCCGCCGAGGCCCACTTCCAGCAGGCGTACTTCCGGACGCCCCAGGCGCTCGTCGAGGGACTCCCCGCCCTGGAGGCCTTCTACCGGGGCCTGGACATCCCCGCCTGGCGCGTGGCGGTGCTGCCCGGGGACGACGAGGGCGCCCGCGTGCTGGGCGCCGCCGGCTACCGGCCTGACTCGCGAATCCCGGCCATGGGACTGGCCCTGGCGGACACGCCGGACGTCAAGCCCTCGTTCCCCCTGGTGGAGCCCGGGACGCAGGACGAGATGGTGGAGCTCAACATCCGCGTCTGGGGGAAGTGGGACGACATCCTCACGGTGTGGAGACAGCCGCCGCGGCTCCCCGTGCACACGCTGGTGGCGCGCGAGGGGGACCGGGCCCTGGCGTGCGGCTTCGCGCTGGACGTGGAGGACACCGCCGGGGTGTACATGGTCGTCACGCTGCCAGAGGCGCGGGGACGCGGGCTGGCCGCGGAGGTGATGCGAGGGCTGCTCACGGGCGCCCGGGAACGCGGCCTTTCGGCCTCCGTGCTCCAGGCCACCGAGCAGGGCCGGAGCGTGTACCGCAAGCTGGGCTACCGCGAGCTGGGGGACTGGGTGAACTGGACGCGGCGCGCCGACTGAGGCCCTCGGGTCAGCGCAGCGCTTCCAGTTCCTCCAGCACCGCGAGCACCTGTCCGGGCTGCCGGCACTCGTCGAGCCGCTCCGCCAGCCCGCGCGCCGCCAGCCGGGCCACGTGGGCCATGCGCGTCAGCCGCACGCGGCCCCGCTCGCCGTCCACCGCCGCCACCACCAGCCGCAGCGGCCGGCCGTCCGGGGTGTCCACCTTCAACCCCTTCGCCAGCGTCACCAGCGCGGCCACGGGCGCGGCGCCCTGCAGGAAGACGTGGGGCACGGCCACCTCGCCGCCCACCGCGCACGAGGACTCGCTGTCGCGCTGGCGCAGCCCCTCCACCAGTCGCGCCGCGTCCACGCCGGGCAGCGTCGCCGCCAGTCGCCCCGCCACCACGTCCAGCACATCCTCCCAGCCGCCGCAGGAGAGCTGGAGCACCACCCGCTCCGGCGCCAGGAGCGGCGCCAGCGCCGGCACCGGCGCGTCCGAGTGGCCCCCTCTCACGGGGAACTCCACGTCCAGGAAGTCGCGCACCCGGGCCAACTGCGTCCCCGACAGGCGACGCCGCGCCAGCTCCAGGAAGAGCGTCCCCGCGCCCGGCACGTCCTCCAGGTACTCGGAGACGTAGGGGCTCATCCGGTTCGCCACGTCCATCAGCAACGCGGGGGGCACGTCCAGCTCGCGAGCAATCGCCGTCAGTCGCTCCGCCGTGGGCGGCGCGTCCACGCCGTGCTCCACGCGGCTGAGGTACGCGCTCGACACGCCGATGCGGCGGGCCATGTCCCGCAAGGACAGGCCCGCGTCCACCCGCAGCAACCGCAGCGTCGCCCCCAGGTGCATGTCGCTCAGCTCCTCGAGGCCACCGCGGAGGCGGCGGCCTGGGGCGTGGCGACGGCCTCCACCACCGGCTCCGACTCGTGGACCACCAGCAGCGAGCCCGGCGCGTCACGGACGATGCGCTCGCGCTGGAGGCCGAACACCCGGTCCTCCAGGCCCCACGGCGCGCCCACGCCCACCACCACCAGGTCATGGCCACCGTGGCGGGCCTCCTCCAGCGCGGCCTCCTCGGGCGACTCGTGCTGGACCACCTTCAGCCGCACGCCCGAGCCCTCCTCCGCCGGGAACAGTTCGTCCACCTGCGCTCGCGCGCCGTTGCTCTCGCGCGACGTCACGTGCAGCACGGTGATTTCCGCGCCGGACTGCCGCATCAACCGCCGCGCCAGCTTCAGCGCCGCGCGGTCATGCCGGCTGCCGATGAAGGGCACCAGCACGCGCTTCACGTCCGACAGGCCGCGGTCCACCAGCACCGCCACGGTGCCGGACGCGGCCTGCATCACCTCGTGCACCGTGCCGCCCAGCACCGTCTGGCTGAACAGCGGCTTGTGCCAGCCCAGCAGCACCAGGTCCGCGCGCTTCGCCTCCGCCGTGCGGCGGATGTCCTGCGCGGGCTCCGTCGACACGAAGGACAGCGGCCTCACCGCCAGCCCCAGGCTCTTCGCCCGGCCCAGCAGCGGAGCGAGCGCGCCATCTCCCTCCACGTCCTGGTCCGAGGCGCGGGGCTCGGACTCCGCGCCACGCAGCGACACGCGCTCTGGATGGACCAGATGCAGCGCGTGCAACTGCGCGCCCTCTCCACCCGCCAGGGCCTTGGCCAGACTGGCCATCCCGGGGCCCGCCTGCTGATGGGAGACACACATCAACACCGTGTAGGGCGTCGAACCGGGAGTCGCGGGCGGGGCCAGCTCCAGCCTGTCCCGGGCCAGCTCCTCCGTCGGGTAGAACAACTGCAGGAGCGGCGTGGTCATGAACGTCGTCACCAGCGCCATCAGCACCATCATCGTGAACAGCGTGGGCGAGATGACGCCCAGGTCCAGGCCCAGGTTGAGGACGATGAGCTCCATCAACCCGCGCGTGTTCATCAGGATGCCGATGGCCCCCGCCTCGCGCCACCGCATGCCCGTCATCCGCGCCGCCACCGCGCTGCCGCCGAACTTGCCCACGCAGGCCAGCAGGATGATGGCGCCACACGTGAGCCACGCCTCGGGCGTGTTGAGCAGACCAATCTGGGTGCGCAGGCCGCTGAAGGCGAAGAAGACGGGCAACAGCAGCACCACCGCCACGTCCTCCAGCTTCTCCGAGAGAGCCTCCGCCAGCCCGCCCTCCTTGGGGATGACGGCGCCGAAGAGGAAGGCCCCGAAGAGGGCGTGGATGCCGATGAGCTCCGTGGCCCACGCGGACGCCAGGAGCAACAGCAGCGTGCCAGCGACCACGTTCTGCGTCAGGCCCTCGCGGCTGGCCACCCGGGCGCCCAGCCGCGCGAGGAAGGGCCGGACCGCCAGCAGCATGAACGCGATGTAGCCCATGGCGAACACGGTGGTGAGCCCCGCCTGCGCCAGGTCCGAGGCGCGGACGATGGACACCACGAAGGCCAACAGGCACCACGCCGTGACGTCGTCCACCGCCGCGCACGCAATCGCGATGGCGCCGATGCGCGACTGCAACAGGCCGCGCTCGGTGAGGATGCGCGCGAGCACCGGGAAGGCGGTGATGCTCATCGCCACGCCCATGAAGAGCACGAACGACGAGAAGGGCACGCTCGGGTCCGAAAAGTCCTTGTACAGCCACAGCGCCGCCGCCACCGCGCCCAGCGCGAAGGGCACGATGATGCTGGTGTGGCTGATGGCCACCGACGCGTGGCCGCGTCCCTTCAACAGCTTGGGGTCCAGTTCCAGGCCAATCAGGAACATGAACAACACCAGGCCCACCTGGCTGAGCATCTTCAGGATGGGCAGCGAGTCGGTGGGGAACAGCGTGTTCATCAAATCCGGCGCCAGCCACCCGAGCAACGAGGGGCCCAGGACGATGCCCGCCACCACCTCCGCGATGACCAGCGGCTGGCCCAACCAGCGCGTTCCACGCCCTATCAATCTCGACACGCCGATGATGACGATGAGCTGCATCATGAGCAGCGTGAGCGCGTTGGTGTGCATCCTACCTCCGTCGAAACTTGCGTGTTAAGTGGGCACTTACCAGTACCCCTCGCGAAGCGTCAAACGGGCATTGCGCTCGGCTGCCCTGAGTGAGGCGGCATGTCGGAGAGCGAGCAGACGTCGCGGACGGCTCACGCGGCCTGGTGCTTGCGTACGGCGTCCAGCAGCGTGTCCACGTCCACGGGTTTGCGCAGGTGGCCGCACGCGCCGATTTCCTCGGCGACCTGACGGGCGTTGGCGGACGCGGAGAAGACGAGCACGGGAATGTCGCGCCACTCGGGCACCTGTCGCATGGCTCGCGCGAAGCCGGCGCCATCCAGCACGGGCATCATCATGTCGAGCAGCACCAGGATGGGGAGTTCACGGGTGGCTCCGAGCACATCGAGCGCGTGCTTGCCGTTGCTGGCGCCCATCACCTCGTAGCCCGCGTCGCGCAGGACCTCTTCCAGCGCCTCGCGCAGGTCCGCGTCGTCATCCACCACCAGCAACGGCCCAGTCACTCACTCGCCTCCTTGTCGCGGCCCCGCCACGCCCTGGCTCCGCGCGGTGCATCTCCCGCGCGATGTCGAGAGCGGAGCCTAGCGCGCGCACCCGACGTGGGCGTCATTCCTCGCTCGTGAAACAGCCACTCCGTCCCACGTCCGTGCTCCGGTGGCCATGAGGTGTTGAGCATTGGCCAATATGGGGCTCAGCGCCGGATTGCATCTCTGGATTCCAGGGAGCGCCGGGTGGATTGAGACTCGCGAGTTGTCTCGGGCTCGGAGACTTCGAGCGAAGCGACAAAGGGAGCAAGCGCTTCGGACCTCGACGCCCCACATGCCCTGGAGTCATGCCCGCGCACCCGTGACACGACAGTGTCCAGGTGCCACTGCGTCCCACTCCAGCATCCTGGAGCTGACTCCAATCCGTTGACACGGTCCACGGACGAACGAAGCGCCGCCCCGGGGACCTAAGGGCCGCGCGCCGGGTGTCACGCAGGCGCCGCCGTCAGCAATTCCCCCGCGCGCCGGAAAATCCCCCGCCACACCTTCGGCGTACCGAGCCCGTGCCGGGCTTCAGGGGGCGCCCGGCACCCACCACTTCCGACCGCCTCCTCGGATGGACCCATGACCGAAGAACTCTCTCGCCGTGCCGCGCTCCGAAGCGCCACGGCCGCCGCGAGCCTTGGCCTCGCGACGGGCCTGCTCACCCGCGGCACACCCGCCCAGGCCCTGACGACCCAGGCCGACCTCACACCCCTCAAGGCGCTGCTCACCGCTGAACGCAACGCCATCAAGACCTACGACGCCGCGGTCAGCGTGCTCGACGCCGCCACCAGCACCGACCCGCTCTTCCCCTTCCAGGGCATCGTCAAGGCCATCGCCCTGCACTTCCGCCAGCAACACACCGAACACGCCGACAAGCTCGCCCGGTACATCGACCGGCAAGGCGGCGTCGACGACGTGGGCGAGGGCACGGCGCAAGTCCCCACCGACTTCATGCCCGGCATCAAGAACGTCATCGACCTGGCCACCAACGCGGAGAAGGCCGCCGCCATCGGCTACACGAACACCCAGAAGTCCCTCGTGCTCGCCGACAACGCGGAGCTCGCCGCCGCCATCGGCGCGGTGGAGTCCCAGCACTTCGTCGTCCTCAACCTGGCCGCGCGCGGCTTCGTCACGCCCCCCGCGTCCACCGTCAACCAGCCCGCCGACGCCCTCACCACCGTCGCGTCCCAGTTCGTTCCCAGGGCCTTCGCCATCACCGTCGACGGCGCTCCAGGGCTCGACGACGAGACGGACCTGCCCTTCTACGACGTGACGCAGTGAGGAAGCCCACCACCATGAAGACCCAGAACCCCTCCGACTCCGTCCTCGCGCGCCGCCGAATCCTCCAGGGCCTCGCCACCGTGACAGCCGCCTCGGCGCTCACCGCCTGCGGCCTCAACGAGCGCACCAACTCCCAGAACCAGGTCAACCCCATCGACCGGGCCCGGGAAGCCGGCGCCCTCAACACCCTGGTCGCCGCCGAATACATAACTGTCGACGCCTACACCCAGGGCGCGGTCATCCTCACCGCCGCGCGCGACGACACCTCGCGCCCCCAGGAGGAACGAGACCTGGCCGCGCTCGCGCTCGCGCTCGCCACCCAGTTCCAGGAGGACCACACGGCGCACGCCGCCCTGCTGTCGGAGACCGTGTCGCGCCTGGGCGCCACCCCCGTCCGCGCGGATGAAGTGTCGTTCACCCCGCCCCCCAACTTCAGGCCCTCCGTCGGCAACGTCCTCAAGCTCGCCGCCAACGAGGAGCGCCGCTCCGCGATTTCCTTCAACCGCGTCCTCAAGGGCATCCAGACACCCGACAGCCGCTTCATCCTCGCCTCCATCGAAGGCGTGGACACGCAGCACTTCATGGTGCTCAAGGCCCTCATCGAAGCCCTGGTCGACGTCACCCCGGCCCTCGATGCCGCGCAGGTGGTGCCCCAGCCCTTCGTCGCCTCCACCGTGAGCCTGGGCGGCGGCAACGGACTCGAGGAGCAGCCCGACCTCGCCGTCAACGACCAGGGCTGACGTCCTCCACACCGGGCGCGGCGGGCCTGTCCCCACCGCCGCGTCAGGCCCCTACCGCCAGGACAGCTCGTACTCGCTCTCCAGCAGTGCCACCTGCCGGCCCATCACCCTCACGTCGCGCGCGCCCACCGCCTCCAACGCTCCGCGCAACACACCCTCGTGATACGCCGCCGGCATGAAGTCGCGCCGCATGATGAAACGCGCGCTGCGCTCTCCCGTCCACTGCGGATACCGCTCTCCGTAGCTCACCGCCATGCGGTACGCGTCACCCAGCGACTCCAGCAACAGCCGCGGACTGCCCGCCGCCTCCGCCAGCAGCTCCCGGCCGAACAGCGACGCCAGGAAGTCCACCGTCGCCTGCGAACCCATCCGGTGCAGCACCCCGTCGAAGCCATTGAGCTGCGGGCCGAGCAGCCGCGCCGCCGTGGACACCATCCGCAGGTAACGCGACACCGAGTACAGGTGGAACGGGTTGATTTCCCACACCCCCGCCACGCCCTTGCACCGCGCCACCGCGCCTTCTCCTCCCAGGTTCGCGATGACGCTCAGCGCCCCCTGGAAGAACATGCCCCGCGCCTGGTCCTCGTCCGTCGCGGCCAGACGCCGCTGCTCCAGCTCCCACGCCGCCCCACCCCCACTGCTCGCTTCGGTGCCCACGTACATGGTCGTCTCCCCGAGGGGGCTCGCACTGCCTCGACTCAGGGGACACGTCCGGCGCTTCCAATGGTTTTTCAGGATTCGCCGGCTTCCCCCCACTTCCTGGTTACCAACCATCCCATATTTTTCTACCCCTGTCGAATGGTTCCGGCACGCCCCAGGGTCCATGGAAGGGTTCACCCACCACACGAACCCCTTGGATTTCGGGCACATTTCATTCTTGAGGCCCAGGAGAACGGGCGGGGCCGGGGTGCGGGTGACCCCGCCCGAGGGCTTCAGCGGGCGGTGAGGGAGGCCTCGGCGGCGGCGAGGCCCGCACCGGGCTCACAGCGGTGGCCGGCGGCCATCAGCGCGCGCTCCACGGCCCCCACGGTGGTCAGCAAATCCGCGGGGCCCACGCGGTTCATGTGGCCCACGCGGAAGTAGCGCGCCTTGAGGTCCGGGTGGAGTCCACCGGCCACCACCACGCCCTCGGCCTTCACGCGGCCCACCAGCGACGCGTCCACGCCCTCCGGGTAGTAGACGGCGCTCAGCGTGTTCGCCGTCACCGCCTCGGACACCGGCAGCATGCGCAGGCCCAACCCACTCCACGCGGCGCGGAAGGCGCGAGCCAGGCGCTGGTGCCGCGCGAAGCGGGCCTCCAGGCCCTCGGCGAGAATCTGTCCCAGGCTCACGTCCAGCGCGCACACCAGGTTGACGGGCGGCGTGGCGAAGTAGGCCGGCTTGCCCGCCTCGTACGCCTCCATGATGGGCAGCCACTCCGCCCAGTCGGAGTACACGCTGGCCACCGGCACGCGGCGCTTCTTCCACGCCTCCAGCGCGCGCGGCCCCACGGTGAGCAGCGCCAGCCCCGGCGGCACGCCCACCGCCTTCTGGCTCGCGGTGAGGTACACGTCCGCGCCCCACGCGTCCTGGTGGAACGACTCGCCCGCCGTGGCGCACACGCCGTCCACCACCGACAGCACGCCCAACTCGCGCGCCACCCGCGACAGGCCCTCCACGGGCGTGAGCACGCCGGTGGACGTGTCCACGTGCGTGACAGTCATGACCTTGAAGCCGCCGCGCTTCAGGTGCGTCTCCACTTCCTCCACCGTCGGCGCGTCACCAGGAGGGGCGCGCACGTGCGTCACCTTCGCGCCGTGCCGCTCCAGGATTTTCGCCATCCGGTCGCTGAAGTAACCCGTGTTCACCACCAGGGCGGCGTCACCGGGCTCGACGAGGTTCGCCACCGCCAGCTCCATGGCCAGCGTGCCGGAGCCGGACACCACGAAGGGCTGCGCACCGGGAGCGAGGCTCACGTCGCGAAGCCGCTTCAGCGCCCGGCCGAAGATGGCGATGAAGGCCGGGTCCGTGTGGCCGTAGGAGGGCGCCCCCAGGGCCTGAAGCACCTCCTGCTCGAACTCCACCGGCCCCGGAATCATCAGCAGGTCTCTCACGGCGTCACCGCTCCTCGGCAGCGCTCCGGCCCGACGCGGGCTGAAGCAGGGTCCATGTCTCACTGTATATACACAGGGGCCCCCGCGAGAGCGCGCGGCCCTGCTCCACTCACAGCCGCTCGAGCAGCTCGCGCAGGATGGCGAAGCCCTGGCGGAAGTCCTGGAGGTGCGCCTGCTCGTTGGGCGCGTGGTAGTACTTCATCTCCCCGAAGCCCGTGATTTGCACGTCGCAGCCCTGACGCTGCAGGTCCCTCACCAGCGGCAGCGAGCCGGTGAGCGAGAAGGGCTCCGCGTCCACACCCCGCACCGTCTTCATCGCGTCCTTCAACGCTTGCAGGCCGGGCGAGTCCAGCCGGCAGGCGATGCCCTCGGTGCCTCCTCCGTCGAAGCGCAGCGACACCGTTCCGCGCCGGCCATCCGCGGTGCGCGTGCGGGGGAAGCCCGGCGGCACGTCGTCGCGCTCCAGCCGCGCATCCAGCGCCTTCACGAAGTCCTCGGTGGCCCGCCGCACGTCGGCCAGGTCGTGGAACGGCGTGAGGCGGATGTCGCCGCGCACGGTGACGTCGGCGGGAATCTTCGTCTCCTTGGTGTTGGTGGCCTCCACCACCGTGGCCTTGAGGCTGGAGGTGGCCAGGAAGCCCCAGCGCTTCTCGTCGTCCGAGGGCGGGTAGCGCGCATGGAACCAGCGGGACAGTTCCAGCGACGCGGCCATGCTCAACTCCAGCGCGTTGACGCAGTTCTGCGGCATGCCCGAGTGGCCGCCCACGCCCGTGGCCTTCAGCGCCCACAGGCTGATGCCCGCGGTGCCCAGCGTGGGGCCGAAGTTCGCGCTGTCCAGCCAGAACACCGGCTGCCCCGCCAGGTCCTTGAGCCGCCCCTGCTCCGCGACGTAGCCCAGGCCCAGGCCCGGCAGGTCCGACGACTCCTCGTTCGCGATGAGCACCACCTTCAACGTGCGGCGCGGACGCACGCCCGACTCCGCCAACTGCGCGAGCAGGTCCGTCGCCACCGCGACGTGGCCCAGGCAGTCGGTGACGCCTCGCCCGTAGAGCAGCCCGTCCGGCCCCTCGTGAAGCTTGAAGGGACTGTGCTCCCAGCCCTCGGCCTGCTCGTCGGCGGGGACCACGTCGAAGTGCGCGCCCACGAAGCCCACCGCGCCCTCGCCCGTGCCCTTCACGGTGAGCACCAGGCTGGGACGGGACTCGTTGCCCTTGGAGGCCAGCGACTCCGCATGGATGAAGCCACTGGCGATGTGCGGCGCGAGCACGTCCAGCACCACCTGCGCGGCGAGCCGCTCCTCGGGCACCAGCCCCGCGCTCGGATTGTTCTGCAGCTTCGGAGTCAGGGCGATGAGACGCCGGAGCACATCCAGGAAACGGTCCTCACGGAGGGCGAACGCTTGCATGGGCGCGGATTGGAGCCCGAGTCTCCGGAGGAAGTCACTGAAAACGACGACGCCGGAGCGTGATGAGCGCCCCGGCGTCGCCTTCCGCGTCAACGGCTGTCCAACACCCCGCGTCAGCGGTAGGTGAGGGCCTGCGAGTCCATGCGGGCCGACTGACCCGTGGTGAACGTGTTCATGCAGGAGTCGTCGGAGTAGTCCATGAAGTTGGTGATGGGGTCGTTGCCAGCCGTCGAGCAGGTGTTGCGGCCCGTGGGGCAGCCGTAGGCGGGAGAGGCCTCCGCCGGCGTGTCGCTGACCGAGTCACCCGAGCCGGAGCAGCCGCCCTGGAACGTGTGGTACAGGCCCAGCCAGTGGCCGACCTCGTGCGTGCCCGTGTCGCCCAGGTTGTACGGCGACGCGGTGCCGCCCGGGACGCTGGAGAACAGAATCACCACGCCGTCCATCGACGGGTTGCTGGCGTAGCTGGAGGGGAACGTCGCCCAGCCCAGCAGGCCGCCGCTCAGGTTCGCGCTGTAGATGTTGAGCGCGTTCTTGCCGCCCTTGCGCAGCGCCGTCTTCATGGCGCGCTCGGCGGACGAGCCCGAGGACAGGTTGTACCAGGTGGTGTTCGTGGTGCGGTCCGTCGCCGTCAGCGTGAACTTGAACGGCGTGTTCGCGTACGCGGCGTTCAGCACGTTCATCTGGTTGGTAATCATGGCGGCGGTGATGTCGCCGTTCGCCACGCCCGTGCCCTTGTTGATGACATGGAAGTAGGTGGGGATGGTCACCGAGCCGTTCGGCCGCGCGAAGTCAGACACCGCGCGCTCCATCGCGAAGCGGCCTTCCATCTCCGCCATCTCCTCGGCGGACGGATTCACGCCACAGCCACGGGCGTTGAGCACCTGCTGCGTGGGCTGCTCCTCCGCCGGGGGAGGCGTGGGCTCGGCCTGCCCTTCCGGGGGAGGAGTGGAACAACCGGCGAGCGCGGCGAGGGTGCCAACAAGAACCGCGAAACGGCCGCTGCGACGAACGATGATACGGGACATTCCCGACTCCTCGGAAAATGCGGGGGAACCAGAATATTCATGAATGGTTTCCCTTACGTCAAACGGGTCACCCGGGCCCCTCCTCTCCGGGCGGTGCGTGTCTGGGGTTGAAGTGGCGCCTTGCCGCGGGCGGACACACTCTTCGACGCAGGAGGTCGCATGAAGACGAATGAAACATCGCCGCGCGGGCCGAAAGCTTCACGCGGGCTGTTCGTGAAAGGGCTGGTGCCCGAGGAGAAGGCCCAGGCACCGGGGCCCCGACAGGTGACCACGATGATGGTGGGCGAGGAGACGAAGGACGGGGACCCGGGCTCGCGCGCATGACGCGGTGCACGGCGCTGGATGCGCACCCGCGCATCTGTTTCGCTGCCGGACCATGACGCAAGAAGCGACGCGGACAGGCGTGGTGGCGCTGGTGGGTTCTCGCGAGGACGTCCACATCCAGGACGTGGCGCGACGGCTGGGTGCGGAGGGCGTGGACAGCGTCATCGTGGACACGCTGACCTTCCCGGACGAGACGCGGATGTCTCTCACGGAGGGACTGGACGGAATCGTCGTGGACGGGCGCGAGGTGGGCCGCCCCGCCGCCGCGTATCTGCGCGGACTGCACTCACACCCGCTGGCCTTCATGGTGGACGCCGAGGAGGCCATGGCGGAGGACTGGCGCACCACGCTCACCGCGTTCCGCGAGAAGGGCACGCTGCTGTTGGGGCTCATCGGCCGGTGGGAGCAGCTCGGCGTGCCGCTGTACAACCCGCCCTCGGCGGACTGGCTGTTGCACAAGCCCGTGCAGCTCAGCGCGTTGAAGGCCGCGGGTCTGCCGGTGCCCCGGACGCTGTGGACGAATGACGCGGAGGCGGTGCGCCGCTTCGCCGCGAGCGGGCGCGTGGCCTACAAGCCCGTCATGGGGGGCGCCGCCACGCGGGAGCTGCTGCCGGAGGACCTCACCGACGAGCGGCTCGCCGCGCTGGCCGCCGCGCCCGTCACCTTCCAGGAGCTGCTGCCGGGCGAGGACCTCCGCGTGTACGTGCTGGATGGCGAAATCATCGCCTCCCTGCGCATCGTCACCTCCGCGTTGGACTTCCGGCAGAACGAGGAGCGGATTGAGCAGATGGTGCTGCCGGACGAGGTGGCTCGGCAGTGCGTGAAGGCGTGCGAGGTGCTCGGCCTGCGCTGGACGGGGCTGGACCTCAAGCGCGGGCTGGATGGGGAGCTGAAGTTCCTGGAGCTGAACGGCTCACCCATGTTCCTCGGCTTCGACGCGGCCGCGGGCACGGACGTGGCGGGGCACTTCGCGCGGGCCCTGGTCCGTCATGCGCGGCGCGGGTAGCAGGGACAGGGCCGGCGCTCGAAGCGCCTGGACGACACGGGCATCATCCGAGCACGGAGGGCGCCGCTCGCCTCATCGCCACAGCGACGCGAGCACCGTGCGGGATGCGAGCCACGCCACCGCGCCAAGCACCACCACGAGCACCGCGGTGAACAGCAGGGCGCGGTGGGGACGCGGATGCATCACCGCGCGCAGCTCCTCCGTCATCGCGGGGTCCGCGTCCACGTCGTCCTCGTCAGGCCGTTGCGCGGGCTTCATCGCTGCTCCATCTGGTTCTCGACGAGGGCGCGATAGCGGCCTTGGGGCAGGGCCACCAGCTCGTCATGGGTGCCTTCCTCGACGACACGGCCCTTGTCGAGCACGACAATCTTGTCCGCGCGACGCACGGTGGACAGCCGGTGGGCCACGACGACGAGCGTGCGTCCGGCGGCCTCGCGCTGGAGGGCCTCGGTAATCGCGCGCTCCAGCGCCGCGTCCAGGTGGCTGGTGGCCTCGTCGAGGAACAGCACGCGCGGGTCCCGATAGATGGCGCGCGCGAGCTGGAGCCGCTGTTCCTCGCCTCCGGACAGGCGCACGCCCGCCTCGCCAATCCGGGTCTTCAGGCCGTTGGGCAGCGCGAGCAGTTCGTCCAGGCACGCGGTGCGCGCGGCGTGCAGCAGTCGCTCCGGGTCCGGTGCGTCGTCGCCCAGGGCGATGTTGTCCGCCAACGTACCGTCAAAGATGTCCGTCTTTTGGAAGACGAAGGCCACCGAGCGGCGCAGCGCGACGGGGTCGAACGTCTCCAGGGGCTGGCCGTCGTAGAGGACGCGGCCCTGCTCGGGGCGATACAGGCCATAGAGCACCTGGGTGAGCGTCGTCTTGCCCGCGCCCGAGCGGCCGACAATCGCCGTCATCTTTCCCGCGGGCAGGGTGAAGCTCACGCCATCCAGCACGGGCGGCTCGTTGGGAGAGCCGTAGCGGAAGGTGACGCCGTCCAGTCGGAGCTCCGGGGCCTGAGTGAGCGCGCCGGTGACGGGCCCGGAGTCATCGCGCAGCTCGGGCTGGGACTCGTAGACGATGTCCACGCGGCGCAGGGAGATGACGACGTCCTGGAGCTGGTGGATGAACATCACCAGGTTCTGCATCGGGGCCAGCGCGAGGCCGAGGATGGCGAGCGTGGCCACCATCTGCCCCAGCGTGAGCTGGCCCTCCAGCACGAGGTGGGCCTCGTAGACGAGGATGCCCACGTACATCGCTTGATTGACGAGCTGCGCGCCGGAGGTGTGGACGGTGTCGTGCAGCCAGATGCGGCGGGCGGCCTCGGCCTCGCGCGCCTGGAGCTTCTCCCAGCGGGTGCGCGCCTGACGCTCGGCACCACACGCCTTGAGCGTCTGGATGCCGCTGAGCATCTGCAATTCCAGGCGACTCGCCTCGGCGGCGACCCGGAAGCGCTGGTGGTCCAGCACGGTGCGCCGGGGCATGAGCACCAGCGTCCACAGTGAGTACAGCGCGGCGCAGGCGGCGAAGATGCCGAAGACGGTGGCGTCGTAGAGGAAGAGCACCACGCCGTAGCCCACGAGCATCACCAGGTCGAGCAGCACGGACACCGAGGCACCCTGGAGGATGCGGCGGATGCGCTGGTGGTCCTCGATGCGCTTGAGCAGGTCGCCCCGGTGGCGTCGGGCGAAGAACGTCACCGGCAGCGACAGCAGGCGCTTCCAGAACTGCGCGAGCAGGAGGGCGGAGAAGCCTCGGGACAGGAGGAAGAGCCCTGTGCCGCGAGCAATGGCGACGGCGACCTGGGCGACGAGCAGCACGCCCAGGCCCACGCCGACGGCGGTGAGCAGGGACACATTCCTTCCGCCCACGGCCTTGTCGACAAGCCCCTGGATGAGCAGGGGCTGCGCGAGCGCCAGGGCCTGGAGGAGCACGGTGGTGACGAACACCTGGAACAGCAGCAGTCGGTAGCGCAGCAGTCCCCGGCCAAAGCGTCGCAGCGCGCCGAGTCGACGCGAGGTGGTGGGGGTGACCGGGAGCACGACAGGACGGAAGAGGGCCTCGGTGGGCTCCAGGGAGAGGAGGATTCCGTCCCAGTGCTCAGCGAGCTTCGCGCGAGGGATGCGCCGGAGGCCCTGCGCGGGGTCTCCGATGACGGCCTCCTTGGAGGTGACGGCGTAGAGGACGACGAAGTGGTTGTCCTCCCAGTGGGCGATGCCGGGGAGGAGCGCCTGGCCTTCTTCGTCCTCCAGTTCGGAGGGGTCCTCGACATGGAAGGCGCGGACCTTGAAGCCCACCTTCTCGGCGGCACTGGCGAGGTCTGGCAGGGAGGTGCCCACGACCTGGACGTGCGCGAGTTCCTTCAGCGCGCCCAGCGAGTGCGCGGCGCCGTGATACGCCGAAACCATCTCCAGACACGCGGGGCCACAGTCAGCCTCCTCGAGCTGGTGGCGCAGTGGATACGGTTCCAGGGCAACGGCGAGCCGGGAGCGTGGCACGGACAAATCGCTATCACGGAGTCGAGGTGGCAACCAGCCACCGCCCGGCACGACGCAGGCAGACCTGCCAGGGACTCGGGGCCCGGCTCAGCGGACCGACCTCACTCCGCCTCGGGTACGGAGGCAGGCGCCGCATCCGCGGGCGGAGGCGCCGCCACGGGCTGCGGGGGCTCGGCCCGCTTCGGCGCCTCGGCCTTGGGCTCCACGCGCTGCACCTTGCCCATCTGCTCCAGGTCCTTCCTGTTATCCAACGAGAAGCGCACCAGCGCCCGCAGGATGCGGTTGCGCTTCACGTTGCCCAGCACCTCGCGCAGGTCCTCGTAGACCGTGGGGTCGCTGATGAGCCCACCCAACGTGCCC